>JADFYX010000149.1 GCA_015232795.1 Magnetococcales bacterium | reverse complement strand
TTTTAAATTGGCAAATAAAGCTAGAAGAGGCTGCTGAATGTTACAAAAAAGCTATACGGATTAAACCCAAAGACCCTGCTGCTTATAGTAGCCTGTTTTTATGCTCCCAATATATTTTCGACCAAACTCAAGAAAATTTATTCAAAATGCATAAAGAGTTTGCCAATACCATAGCTGTAAATTCAGATATTAATATCACACACCACATTAAAGATATTTCCCCAAAGCGAAAATTGCGTATAGGCCTTGTATCCCCAGATCTTGGACTGCATCCTGTTGGCTATTTTATGACAGGATTTTTAAAACATTATTCCCGTGATGAGTTAGAAATTATCTGTTATGCAGAACACAAAAATGATGAGTTGACCCAACTATTAAAGAGCTACTGCGATAATTGGTGTAAAACCGATGGTATGGGTGACAGTGAGCTTGCCAAGGTTATTGTTGCTGATAAAATTGATATTTTAATTGATCTTGCAGGCCATACAATTAACAACAGGTTGAATACGTTTGCAAAAAAGCCAGCACCTATTCAAATGAGTTGGGCTGGCTATGTTGGTACTACAGGGCTGCCAGCAATGGACTGGCTTATCGCAGATAAGTACTATGTGCCTGAGGATGAAGATAGGTTTCATACTGAAAATGTCTTAAGAATGCCAGACTCCTGGGTCTGTTATACTCCTCCTGGATATATTCCCGATATTAAAAGAGTTAAACCATTAAATACCAACGAACTTTTGTTGGGCTGTTTTGCTAACCCGGCAAAAATTAATGCAGGAATGGCTGCTGTTTGGGCAAAAATATTACGCAAACATCCAAAAACCAAGCTGTTATTGCTGTACGCTAAAATGGATGATGTTGCTAACGTAAAGAGAGTTAAAAATTATTTTACCAATGCTGGTGTTGAGCAAAGCAGAATAATTGTTGAGGGTAAGATGCCTCACCGGGAGTTTCTTGCAAGATATAATTCAGTTGATCTAGTTTTAGATACACTACCATATTCAGGTGGACTTACAACAATGGAGGCTCTTTTGATGGGGGTGCCCGTTGTGACAACCTCTGGAAATACTTTTGCAGGTCGTCATGGCCAAAGCGTGCTTATGGCTGTGGGTCTTGAGGAGTTGGTTGTAAATAATTTAGATGAGTATGTTAAACTTGTGAGTGAGCTTATAATTGATCCCCCAAGACTAGAAAAGCTGTGTTTAGGGCTTCGGGAGCGATTTTTACAATCTCCTATATGCGACTGCCAAAAATTTACCTATGATTTAACCTGTGAGTTACGAAGGATTTGGGAAAAATGGTGTGAAAAAAATTGCTAATATTATGTGAAACAAAATAGAGAAGAGAGAAATTATGGGTTTTTAGTATACAACCAGCAGTTCACGTTTTCTCCTTATATTAAATAAGTACTTGGAGTAAATTTGCATGTTGAGCTTTTTTGAAACTTTTCTCGACCTTGCTTTAGACACAGCTCCTTGGTTGTTGTTGGGTTTGCTTGCAACCGGGTTGGTTAAGGCGTGGATTCCAGAATCGGCAGTATCTCGATGGATTGGTGGGCGCGGAATTCTACCCATTATTCGTGGGGCTTTAATTGGAGCACCCCTGCCACTCTGTTCATGTGGGGTTATTCCCATGGCTGTGGGTCTGCGCCGTAATGGAGCCTCAAAACCTGCTACTGTCGCATTTTTAGTTGCCACCCCAGAGACAGGTGTGGACTCCATAGCCATCTCTTGGGTGATGTTGGGGCCATTTCTTACTGTTTTGCGTCCCATCACAGCCGTTGTTAGTGCTGTAATGTCTGGAGTATTGGTTATGTTTGCCACCGCCAATGAGGAGGGGGGCGACGGAGGTCAAACACAAACAAAAAAAGCAACTTCAGCCAGTTGTTCAACCTCTTCTAGCTCCTGTTGTAGCTCTGCTTCCAAAAAAGAGGATAAAGCAGCTACACAAAAAAAGCTATCAGCATGGAAGAGATTATTGTCAGGTCTTAAGTATGCCTTGGTTAATGTTTGGGACGATTTGGCAGGTTGGTTGGTGGGTGGTCTGCTTGTAACCGCACTGGTGATGACCTTTATACCTGTTGGTGAACTTAACAGCGTTATGGAGAGCGGTTGGTTGGCAATGTTTATTATGGTGCTGGCCAGTGTCCCTGTTTATGTCTGTGCTACTGCCTCTACACCCATTGCTGCTGCCATGTTATATGCTGGCTTAACTCCTGGTATGGCTCTAGCTTTCATGATAGCCGGGCCTGCTACAAATTTAGTAACACTGGGTATTGTAAAAAGAGAGCTGGGTTTAAAAACTCTATTAGCCTATCTGTTGGGTATTGTAACCAGTGCCATGTCCCTTGGGTTTTTGGCTGATTTAATTGTGCAAAACTGGGTGGGGTACTCTGAGCCGCAGTTGTTAATAACTCAACAAAAGTGGCTTCCTATGTGGCTTGCTTGGGGATCTGTTCTCCTGCTTTTAGTTCTATCCTTGCTCTCTATGTATCGTAAATTGGTTGCATATACATCGACACCCAAAAGTGGTGTTGCCATGCAAATATCTGGTAGTTGATCCAAACTTTTCAATTGGGCCAATAGGGGTGATGGCTGTCTATCATAAATAGATGTTGGTGGTTTATAGGAGGGTGATAATGGCTGTGGCTATGGGATTCGCCATTATCTACAACCTCATCTGCCGATATATGTTCATGCTTGTGGTGTTCATCGTGTGTATGTCCATGGGTATGCTCAACTGCTGGGTGGTGATGTTCCAAGTTTAGATTGGATTTTGTCGGCCATATCCAATGGGCAAGTAAAACTGAGATTATCACTATGATAGCCATTACTAAAAAAGTTAAGGTTAAACCCAAAATAGAGCCTAATTGACCCGCCAAAAGATAAGCAAAAAACCAGCAGCCATGGGATAGGGCAAAATTGGCTGCAAAAAAAGCGGTACGGTCTCCAGCTTGGCAGGATGCGGTAATAATTCGCCCTGATGGGGTTTGTACAAGCCCAAGGCCAACTCCAACCAAAAACCACAACCCCACCAGCCCGGCAAATCCTGGCTGGGTTATGCCTAACCCCAAAGCAACCCCAAGCAGCCATCCTCCGGTAAGCATAATTTTTTTATCTGGTATGTTAATAAGGATGCGAGGCAGGGTAACTGCTGCTAAAACCGAGCCTACACCAACAGCCAGCATAGCTTGTGCTGTTGCAACATCACTTCCTCCTAAGTTGACCCGTACATAAACCACGGTGTTGACAATTACCATGGAGCTTGCAGAAGCTACAGCTATATAGAGAGCAAGAAGCCCCCGCAATTTTGGGGTAGCCAAGTAAGAGCGTATGCCAAACAGCAGATTTTCCCTAACCTTCCCACTGCGGTTGGTGGGTGTGGCTCTGGGCAGAGGGGTGATAATCAACAAAATGGCAGAGATTATAAAAGTTACCCCATTGATCATAAAAAGCCCGTCATAGCTCCAAAAAGTAAGCAGTAGGGCTGCTATAGATGGACTTAACAAGTTTTCCATATCATAGGCAACGCGAAACATGGAGAGTGCTTTAGTGTACTGTTTTTCATCTGGCAGAACATCGGGAAGAATAGCTTGATAGACTGGCTTAAATGCCGCAGCACCAGCATTAATAAGAAAAATAAGCAGATATACCTGCCAGATAGCATCAATAAAAGGGAGCATGAACACCAAGGCAGCCCGCAAGATATCCATGGCGATCATTAAAGATTTTCTGGGGAGAATATGGGCCATACTCCCAACAGCCGGGGCTATAACCACAAAGGCGACCATCTTAAGAGCCAACGCCACACCTAAAACCGCACCAGCATTACCACCTGCCAAATCATATGCCAATAAAGCCAAGGCAATAGTAGAGAGCCCAGTTCCGGTTATTGCCGTAACTTGGGCTGCAAATAGCTTCATATAGACAGGATTTGCAAAGAGGGATTCTGCTTTGTTGCTGGTTTTAGTCTTCATTGTTTGAATGACAGTAAAAAAATATTATTTACAAGGTGATAAAAAAATTGGTCTTTATTGTGTCTTGGTTATGATGTCCAATAATTTATTAATAATGCCAATATCATTCTGATAGTAAATGCAGCAACTTTGACCAATTTTCACCCTGTTTTGGTACCGTTGCCGGGTCAACGAAAATAGTCTTTCCCTGGGGTTTTTTGGGTCTGTTATCCGGTTTCAGCTCTCTGTTTTCCAGCTTCAACTCATTCAATGTGTCTGTAGTATCTTGAAAATTACTCCACCGCAAGCAGGCATCCCGCACCATCTGGTAAATTACTTCCTGGGATACTGGTTTACGAAGATATAACACATCATGTTTAAGGGTTTGTTGAATCTCATCAATGTTTTTATCACTGTAGGCAGAAACTATAAAAATAATAATCGCATCATCTACTACGCGGATGCGACGGGCAGTTTCCAGCCCGTCCATACCTGGAGGCATGCGAATATCAATCAGTGCGGCGGCAAAGGAAAGCCCTTTTTGCTGCAATTCCCAAACCCGCTCCAAACCTTCCACTCCCTGTTGCGCAAGAGTGATATCAAAGCCAGATGAATACTGACTATTTTCCTCTTGCATATCAGCAAAATCAGCTAATCGGGATGCTGTTTTGTTCTCTTTGGGCGAAAGGATGTCTCTGTAGATTGCGAGAATTGAAGGGTCATCATCTATGATCAATACTCTATCATTCATAAAGGTCTCCTTCTTTCTGATTGTCGGCAGGTATTTTCATCCCATGATCAGCAACTTGTTTGTAGAGGAGTTATCATCCCATGAGTAGCTACAATGTTTCAACCTAGATTTTTCGGTTGTCGCCATGCAGGCACCGCCAACTGCCGAATCTAGGTTTAAAGTCTTGGATACAAAAGAGGTAACCAATAGTCAAGAACATGGTCCGGGAAACCAAGACGGACGGGCTTTCTTGGTCCATCTGATACAAGAAGACCCTTTTTAGTAAGCACTCCCAATACATTTCGTGCCTGTCGTTCTTTATAGCCAGTAATTGAAGAAGCCTTGCCCCTTGGGAACTCGCCCAGCAACAGAGCTTCCCGTAATAAACATTTGGAGCCAGAAGGTAAAACCCCAGATTCAATTTGACTGCTGGAGTAACGCTCAATTCTTCCTAAAAGATCTCCAGGAGAGAGCAGCGACTCCATGAATTGCACTTGGTCTATGCATTTTTTTAAAAAAAACAGGCAAAAATCCCGCAATCCTTTTTCTGACAAATTTCCTCGTCCATCCAAGTCACCAGCTCTATCTCCATCTGCTGCAATAAGCAATCTTTTGTATTCATCTTCACTACGGGCTAACCCTCTGGAAATAGACCATAGTCCACTACCTACACCAGCATTTTTTAACAAAGCATGGGAGAAAAGTCGCGCTACCCTGCCGTTTCCATCTAAAAAAGGGTGGATCCAAAGTAAGCGATGGTGAGAAGCAGCTACAGCTATAATCTGCTGTATTCTTGATAATCTATCTGGGTTGTAGGACTCTTCAAAGCGTTGCATGAATAGTTTAATATTGGAGTGCTCAATTGGTACATGCCGACCCACAACAACCGATCTGGTTCGATATTTTCCCCGAAAAACCTGATATTTTTCACCTGTATCTGGGTCTTCTACCCAACGTGAATTTTCAGAAAGTCGACGATAAAAAGCCATATGAATCCATATAACCATCTCTTCATACGTCTTATCTTTTAGTACTTTGCCAGAGTCGATTATTTGTTGGACCATAATGTGGGCGCGAGCCTCTTTTTGCAAATCACGTTGCAGAGGGTCTCTTGAAAAATCTTTTTTTAATGCTCGTGCAATATCCCTGGGATGGGTATCATGCCCCTCGATGAGGTTGCTATAGTAGCAGTTCATGGAGCGCACAAGTTCGCTAACAGAGTGGATAACTATTGGGTGCAGTTTGCTGGCAAGTCCAGCAGCCTCTTCAACTAATGATACCGCCAAATCCTCAAGCTCCCGGTTGCCCGTTGACGGCAGCATTGGTTCCATCAAGCTAACATGCTCTTTCATGATTTAGTCTCGGTTATATTGCCGATAATATATTCTATTGTATATTAATAATACCAATATGTTATGCAAATGCAACTAATTTTTATTGCCGATAATTTTGCCGATAAAAAGCTTGTTTAACAATATAACACAAAAAAGTGATGTTTATTTTGTGTATAGTGGATTAAAACCAAATTTGTACAGCTCTCAAAGAGAAAACCTTGGGAGGGTTTGCAGCCCCCAAACCCCCTCGCT
>JADFYX010000148.1 GCA_015232795.1 Magnetococcales bacterium | reverse complement strand
TATCATTTTTTTATTATATGGGATTAACAAGTGATTACAAAGAGTGTGATGAAAGGCAAGAGATGCTAGATATTGTAAGACAAGCAGAAGAGTTAGCTTATTCAACTGATTGGCGCAAGACAGCAAAAACCATGCGGGAGTTGCGCAATAAATTTAACTCATTTAACCTATCTGATGACGACTCCCTTGCCGTGCGTTTTCGTATAGCCCAGCAGACCTTTATGGATCGCCGAGCCGACTATTTTTCTCGGGGCAACCATAACAAGGGAAGCAACTTACAAGGTGAGTTGAGCGACTTGGAGCAGCAGGCCGCAAAACTTAGGGAGTCAATTCAATATTGCCATAACACTCTCAAAGATTTTAAAAATCGCCGGGCAAATTTAGATAAATCAAGTGATCAAACATCAATAGAATCATTTATCAACGAATCATGTAAGGAGGTTGAGGATGACATTGCTCAAAAAACTGAGAGTTTAAAGTTTATTGAGTCGCAGATGGTAATGTTATCTTCAAGTTTTTGCGGACCATGAAAATTATTCTACAACTGGTTTTGTGTTGCTGGCTGTTCTTACCGGTAGCGTTTATTACGACCCTATCCGCAGCAGATGAGAATGCTAAGGTTGCCAGAGCAATTTTTGCAGGGGGCTGTTTTTGGTGTGTAGAACATCTATTTGATAGCATAAATGGTGTAACAAGTACCATTTCTGGTTATACAGGTGGTCATAAAGTCAACCCTAAATACAAAGAGGTCTCCTCTGGTAGCACAGGTCATACAGAGGCGGTGGAGGTTCTGTTTGATCCCCAAAAGGTGAGCTATGATGAGTTGTTACGTATTTTTTGGGTTAACATAGATCCCACCACAGCAAATCGCCAATTTTGTGATTATGGTGCCCAATATAGGTCTGGTATCTATTACTTTAATGAAGAGCAGAAAAAACAAGCTCTGATATCCCGTGATAGGATTATTAAAACCAAAAGCTTTGCAGCCCCAATTCTTACAGAAATCACCAAGGCGGGTAAGTTCTACCCAGCAGAAGATCATCACCAGAATTATCACAACACCCATCCTTACCAATATAAATTTTACCGTTTTAATTGTGGCAGGGATAAACGGCTAAAAGAGTTGTGGGGTAGTAAGTGATATTCATAACTAGGAGCTAGTTTGCATACTAAAAGCAGATAGAACGTATAACTATTAATACGCTATGCAAGCTAGAAATATGCTATGTTACGACGCAAATTTTGTCTAAATATGCTAATCTTTGGCGGAATTGCATCTATTTCCCCCAAACTTTTAGCAGGAGAGCAGCCTGCAAAGAGGGTTTTTGCTGTTACCCACAGTGATGAAGAGTGGCGCTCTTTGCTTACAAAAGATCAATATCGAATCTTACGTGAGGAAGGAACTGAAAGAGCTTTTTCAAGTAATCTCAATGATGAAAAACGCGATGGTATTTATGTTTGCGCTGGCTGTGATAACAAACTTTTTACATCGCTTATGAAGTATGATAGCGGTACAGGCTGGCCGAGTTTTTATAAAGCCATTGAAAAAAATATTGGCAAGAAAAAAGATTTTCGTATTTTATTTCCCCGTACCGAATATCACTGCGGTCGTTGTGGTGGGCATCAAGGCCATGTTTTTAATGATGGCCCTAAACCAACTTTTAAACGATGGTGTAACAACGGATTAGCTCTCAAATTTATTCCTGCACTTGCAAGTTAGTTATAAATAGTGGAACAAGAAATTCTTGATTTCAATAAGTTAGCTCATGAACTCCTGCCTCAAGGGTCTGGTTACGACTCTTGTATTGCTTGTGGACTCTGCTCGTCGGGTTGTCCGGCAGCAGGGTTTTTCGGTATGGGTCCCCAACACTTCATCCGCATGGCTATGCTGGGTATGAACCAAGAGCTTGCCACCACTCCTTGGGTCTGGACCTGCACCCAGTGTAAACGTTGCCTTTATGTCTGCCCCATGAATATTGATGTGTCAATATTGGTGGGTGCTGCGCGTGGTGCCTGGCCTGATGAAAAAAAACCCCAGGGTATTATGCGTTCTTGTGAGGCGCAGATGCTCAACTCTAGCACCAGTGCCATGGGACTAACCTCAGAAGACTTTAGGGAAATTAGCGAAGATGTGTTAGGAGAGATAAAGGCTGAAGATTCTCGTTTTGCCGATCTGCAAGTGCCTTTTGATAAAAAGGGAGCCTATTTTGTGGTAAACCAAAACTCACGGGAACCGGGGGTGGAGGCGGAAGAGATGGGGCCGTTGTGGAAAATATTAGATTATGTTGGTGCTGATTGGAGTTACACATCCAAGGGTTGGGCAGCAGAAAATTTTTGTATGTTTACCGGCAATGATGCAGCCTGGAAGAATATGGTAACTCAAAGAGTAGATGCCATTAATGAACTGGGTGCCAAGGTTTGGATAAATACCGAGTGTGGTCACTCTCTGTATGCACTTTGGAAGGGAATAGAACGCTATTCTATTGAAGCAAATTTTCAACCCGGTAATTTAATAAGCTATTACGCTCAATGGATAAGGGAGGGCAAGTTACCGGTAAATTCTGATTGGAACACCATGGGATTGAAATTTACCTTACAAGATCCCTGTCAGTTGGTGCGAAAATCTTCAGGTGATCCAGCAGCGGAAGATCTGCGCTTTGTGGCTAAGCAGTTGGTTGGTGCTGATAATTTTATTGATATGCAGCCCTGTAAAAGTGCCAACTATTGCTGTGGGGGAGGGGGCGGTTTTTTGCAAGCGGGAATGCGCGAACAGCGCCGGGCATATGGCAAGCGTAAATTTGATCAAATATTAGCAACTGAAGCCAGTTATGTTCTCACACCCTGCCACAACTGCCACTCCCAGATTGAAGATATAGGTAAACATTACAGTGGTAACTATCGGGTTGTCCATTTTTGGACCCTGATCTGCCTATCCTTGGGTATTTTAGGCCGGGAGGAGCGGCGTTATCTTGGGCCTGAAATTGCGAGTTTAGGGTTGGGGGCAAAAAATGCAAAAACATAACCCAGCAGGAACCCGCACCATAAAAACCCAAGTATTGATTATCGGTGGAGGTGTCACCGGAACCGGAGTGATGCGGGATCTTGCCCTGCGTAATATCACCACAATATTGATAGACCGCAAGGATTTAAATGCTGGTGCTTCTGGTAGCAACCATGGTCTGTTACATAGTGGTGGCCGTTATGTTGCTCAGGATTTGGCTACGGCAATAGAGTGTCGAGAGGAGGGAGAAATTCTTAAACGTGTTGCCGCCAACTGTATTGATGATTGTGGGGGCATGTTTGTAGCTGTTGAGGGCGATGATGAGGAGTTTGCCGGGGGTTTTGCCGATCATTGTAAAGCAGCAGGTATTCGATGTGAACCACTGTCAGTAACCCAAGCTCGTATACGAGAACCATCACTTACAGAGAAAATTATCGCGGCTTTTACTGTTCCCGATGCAACCATTGATCCTTTTCGTCTTACTTTAGAGAATGTTAGCCATGCCCAGCAGCTAACGGATAGCTCATATCTACCCCATATG
Organism: Magnetococcales bacterium; assembly: GCA_015232795.1. GTDB lineage: Bacteria > Pseudomonadota > Magnetococcia > Magnetococcales > JADFYX01. Next base: position 2,730 of record JADFYX010000148.1, on the reverse strand, counting down.
GAAGTTAAGGGTTTTGATATTGTAGATGGGGAGATAATCGCCACCTTGGTTAAGGATAACCGTTCTGGAGAGTTGCTGCGGATTGAGTCTGAGCAGGTAATTAACGCAAGTGGTACTTGGGCTATGAAAATTGCCCGACTTGCTGGATGCAACGAGGTAAATCTGCTCTATTCTAAAGGTACATTGATTATCTCCAACAGTCGTATGAGTAAGGGGGTGATAAACCGCCTGCGTCTGCCGGGAGATGGGGATATTCTTGTTCCTGGTGGTACGGTCTCCCTGTTGGGGACAACTTCGGCAACTATAGATGATCCTGATGCTATTAGCCCAACTGTAGATGAAGTGGATAGAATTTTGGCCCAAGGTTTAACAATGGTTCCCTCTCTGGCTGATGCTCGGTTGATTCGGGCTTTTGCCGGGGTGCGTCCTCTGCTTATGACATCAGACAATACAGGAGATGGTCGCAAAGCCAGTCGGGGTTTTGCTCTGTTTGATCATGAAAAGCAAAATTTACGCAATTTTACCACAATAACCGGGGGTAAATTAACCACCTATCGATTGATGGCAGAACGGGTAGGAGATCTTGTTGCCAAACGCTTGGGTAGCAGTGCCCCGTGTAAAACAGCCACAGAACCACTGCCTTCTGGTCCCAGTGTATGTTGGACAGAGCCGGGATTTTCAGCTCGTGATTGGTACGCCAGACAAGATCCTACAGACCGGATATTGTGTGAATGTGAGATGGTGCCAGAATCCAGCATCGATAATATCCTTAAGGAGGCTCCTGGATGCGAAGCTCAAATGAGCTTAAAAGCAATTAGTCTGCGCAGCAGGGTAGGCAAGGGCAGTTGTCAGGGTGCATTTTGTTCCATAAGAGTAACTTCACATCTTTATGATAAGGGGGTTTATAATTCTCAATACGGTTTAATCCACCTTCGAGATTTTGTCAAAGAGCGTTTTAAGGGTGTTCGTCCAGTGTTGTGGGGACCGCAAGTAGCCCAGATGGAGTTAGCAGAAGCTCTACATTGTGACTTAATGGGTTTGGATCAACAAGCCACCTGTATGACAAAATCCGAGTTTGACCCCAATAGGGTTAAGGAAGATTTATGATCAGGGAAGCTAGGCCTATAAAGACCCAGTTGGCTATTATTGGTACAGGCCTTGGGGGGCTGGCTGCAGGTATTTTTGCCAAGGATATGGGCATAAATACAGCACAAATTGGCCATACTGGAGCAATTACCTTTACAACTGGATATTTTGATCTTTTAGGTAGTTTGATGGATAAACAGTTTGCTGACCCCTGGAAAGGGTTGGCTGTTTTAAAAAAACAGCTCCCAAAACATCCCCTTGCCAACATTAGCCAGGATGACATCCATAAAGCACTGAATCTGTTTAACAAAAATATAAACAAAATGGGAATTGGCTATTGTGAACCGGGAAATTCAAATATTCAGGCTCTGCTACCATCTGGTGTATGTAAACCAACTATCAGTGTACCTTTAACCATGCTTGCAGGGGTTAAAGCAAAAGAGTCACAAGCTCCCACATTGATAATTGATTTTAAAGGTTTGCAAGGGTTTAGTGCTATTGAGTTTGTCACCAATTTAAAATCCTTGTGGCCATCTTTAAAAGCAGAACGGTTGCCATTTCCAAATATGGATAGTGGCCAGCAAATTTTTGCTGAAGTAATGGCCCAGGCATTGGAAGTGCCCAACAACAGGCAACGTCTGGCGGATGTAATTAAACCTCTCTTGGGCAATGCTGAATATCTAGGTTTGCCAGCAATTTTAGGTATTCATAAACCAGATTTGGTCCATGGTCATATGGAGGAGTTGTTAGGTATCAAGGTGTTTGAAATTCCCACCATGCCCCCTTCAGTACCAGGCATGAGACTGCGAGAGCTGTTTGAACAGATGTTTGCCGATAATAGCTTTATTCTTATTCCCCAACACAAAGTAGAAAAAATAGAGCTTAATAATGATGGAGCCAAACTTTGTTTTACAGACCCCTTTGGTGATGTTGAGATAAGCAGTCAGGCAACTATTTTAGCCACTGGTAGATTTTTGTCAGGTGGATTAAAAGCCGAGCAGCATGGTATTTTTGAAACTTTATTAAATATTCCGGTTACTCAACCCGATGGGCGGGATAATTGGTATCAAGAGAAATATTTTGACCCAAGAGGGCATAAAATCAACCAAGCAGGAGTAGAGGTTGATATAAATTTTCGCCCATTAAATGCCAAAGGCGAACCAATTAACCACCGTCTATTTGCAGCAGGAACCATATTAGCCCATCAAGATTGGGTGAGACAGAGGTGTGGGGCAGGTGTAAGTATAAGCACAGCGTACCAAGCTGTAAAATGTGCAGCTAATATTCTTATTTAAACATAGGCTTAGTCTTTATTAATAAAGGCAAGAATTTTGATTTTGATTTAAATGTTAATGGGTTAAATAACAAATGTTAGCATAATATGCTATCATAAACCTAGATTTGGTAGTTGGGAGTCGTGGCGACAACTGACGAATCTTGGATATGAACATGCAGTGCGGTAAAAGCCCAAGTAATTTAAAAACTCATCTTCTATTAGAAAGTTATATCTAGCTTGCACTGAGAGCTTGTGAAAAAATGAAACCCTACTGCGAACGCCCCAAATTTGCCCCCCGCACCATGTCGAAACGTGCCAAATTGGCTTACATAGCTCACTATGCGCACCAATTTGTCCCCTTCCGCCAT
>JADFYX010000147.1 GCA_015232795.1 Magnetococcales bacterium | reverse complement strand
TTGGTGGTAGTGGCATGTATTTTCGTGCTGTTGAGAAAGGCTTGGCGGTTATGCCACCGATAGATATTAAAATTCGGGAGGCAATACGTGATGAGGGCGTAAGGTTGGGTTGGCCTGTAATGCATGAGAGGTTAGCTGGGATTGATCCTGAGTTAGCTGCCCGTTTACCACCCACTGACAGTCAGCGGATTTGTCATGGTTTGACGGTATATGTTGCAACGGGCAGGACGTTAAGCAAATGGCACGATTTGCAGCCCCCTCCTCCTGATTTTGACATACTTAAATTAGCTTTGGATTGGCCTAGGGAAAAGTTGAACGAGCGGATTAATTTACGGTTTGATTTAATGGTTGCGGAGGGATTTTTGGGGGAGGTTGAGTATATTTTGGAACATTTTGCACGGGATCATCCGGCTATGAAGGCGGTTGGCTACCGGCAGATGTTTGCGTATTTTGATGGTGAGGTTTCGTTGGAAGAGGCTATTGAGTGGGGCAAGCGGGAGTCGCGACGGTATGCCAAGCGGCAGATGACTTGGTTACGACGTGAAGAGGGCGTGCAGTGGATACCGTGGGATAGGCCGGAAGAAGCTATAAATAAGGTTAAAAATTTTATAAGTTTGTTTGAAAAAAACTGTTAGTTTCTAAGTCACGGTAAAAAATTCTGTTCACAAGCTCTCACCCCAACGAATACCAACTCCCCCGCCCTGCCCCGTGACGTTGTAGGTGACCATTTTTGCTGAGGGTGCTCAAATGATCTTTTATGGTGTTTCTGCTTATGTTGGTGGCTCTGGCAACTTCCCCTATGGTAACTCTTCCATGCTCTCTGGTTAGCTCTAGGATTTTAACTGATAGTTCTGGTAGTTTACCGATAAATAGATGTTCTTGTTCTATTTTCTTTTCTAGGCGATCTTTATGTTGCTTTAGTGTTTTTAAAAAAAATATAATCCAAGGTTGCCAATCTGGATGCTTGCTGCGGATAGTTCCTTGGGTCTGCCTTAGAGCTAGATAATATGACTCTTTGTTTTTTTCTATGACGCTCTCAAGAGATCCAAAAGGAACATAGCTATAACCAGCTCGTAGCAATAAAAGTGTTGTTAAAATTCTGGATAGGCGACCATTGCCGTCTTGGAATGGATGAATCTCTAAAAATGTGACTACAAAAATAGCAATCACCAAAAGAGGATGCATATTTTTTTCTTCAAGGTTGCTTGCGGTCCATTTAATTAGTTTATCCATGAGATGGGGAGTGGCAAATGGTGTTGCTGTTTGAAAAACTATGCCCATGCTTTTACCATCTATCCCAAAGGCTTCAACATGGTTTGACAGAGTTTTGTACTGACCACGATGTCTCATGTCCTTGTTGGAATATTTAAGCAAATCTCGGTGTAGCTGCATTATATGGTTTTGGGTGAGATCAATTTCCTTCCAGTTTTCAAAAACAGTGTCCATAACATAGGCATAACCAGCCACTTCTTGCTCATCTCGGCTGCTAAAAGATAGTATTTCTATGTTTGAAAGAAGTTTTTCAATCTCTCTATCGCTAAGACATGCCCCCTCAATACGGGTTGATGAGCCAATGCTCTCTATGGTGGCAACCCTGCGCAAACTCATAAGTCGTTCAGGAGCTATCCGCCCAATGGCTCGCCATGCCCCTTTGAACTCTTCTAACTCTGAGATCATTAGAAGAATTTTGTTGGTCAATAGCAATGAATCGGTATTGAGTTCATCATCCATTTTTCTACCTATTTACAGCAAAATATTACCTCTAGTAACATTACATCCTATAATTCACCCAATTCCACCCATTTTGACAATAACACAGCAGTATCCAATAATCCACCCAATTACGCCCAATTATATTATTGTTGGAAAATGGAAATTTATTCAGCTTATTTTGACCTATAAGTCCAGTCCGAAAGAGTCCAATGATTATCCTAGATTCGGCAGTTGGCGGTGCGTGTATGGTGTAATATATTGGTTTATCGGGTGTATCATGGTAAATCGTGATTACCTTGTTGGTGATAAAACTTTTCCCTGATATGCAAGGTCAATCAATAGTTTGTATCAGGTGGGTGGCGACAACTTCCGAATCTAGGTTTATGGCTGTTCTGGCAAAACTTTGGGAGGCCTTGCAGGCCCCCAAACCCTCATATTTTTGAAATTAAAGGCAAAATTTTGGGCTTTATCCTAACCCATAAGGGAGATAACCTCCCTTAACACATTTTAGTTGGGAGTTTTTTAACTTGAGCTATTTCAACCTAGCCCAACACTCTTTTTAGCACTCTCAATAGTATTCTTAACCAACATAGCAATGGTCATAGGGCCAACTCCACCAGGAGAGGGAGAAATTGCAGCAGCATGGAGGCTGGCAGCAGCGAAGTCCACATCTCCACACAGAGAGCCATCTTCTAAACGGTTGGTTCCCACATCAATGACCGTTGCTCCCTCTTTTATCCAATCACCTTTTACCATACGCGGGCGACCCACGGCTGCAACAACAATATCGGCCTGTCTGACTACTTCAGGTAGGTTTGGGGTTTTAGAGTGGCAAATTGTTACGGTTGCGTGGGCTGCCAAAAGCATCATGGCTACAGGTTTGCCAACAATGTTGGAGCGACCTATTACCACTGCGCTTTTGCCTTTTGGGTCTACCCCTTCCACACGAAGTAGCTCCATAACGCCCCAAGGAGTACAAGGCCAAAAACCGGGGCCACCAGTCATCAGTTGCCCGGCACTGTACGGATGAAAACCATCGACATCTTTGCTTGGAGAGATAGCCTCGATAATTTTGCTCTCGTTTATTTGTCGGGGGAGTGGTAGTTGCACTAAAATACCGTGTACCCTGGGGTCTTGATTTAGTTGTTCGATTAGTTCTAATAACTGGGTCTCGGTGGTCTCTTTTTCTAGCACATGGGAAAAAGATGTTATGCCCACCTCGGCACAGGCTTTTTTCTTCATACGAACGTATACTTGTGAGGCAGGGTCCAACCCTACGAGTACAACTGCCAGGCCGGGAACTATCTGTTTTTCCTGCTCAAGTTGGGCCACCTCTTTTTTTAGCTCTTGGCGAATGGATAGGGCGATTTTTTTTCCGTCAATTATGCGTGCCATGATATATGACTCCATATTTATCCTAGATTCGGCAGTTGGCGGTGCGTGGCGACAACTGCCGAATCTAGGTTTATTAGGTAATAGTTCCATTTCAACAAAAAAAGGGCCAGATCCATATATGGACCCAACCCTTTTTAAATTAATCAGATCCCAGCAAGAAACAGTATTACATGGGGCACATGCCACCAGCACAACCACCACCGCCACCCATAGGACCACAAGGAGATGCGGTGCCACTGTCACCATTTTTAATAGAGTTTAAAACTCCGCCGGTAGAGAGAACTTTGCGTACTTCATCTACTCCACACTGTGGGCAGGTTTTAATGGCAGGAGCCGACATAGAGTGGCTCTCTTCAAAAGTGTGCTGACAACCATCACATTTATAGTCGTAAATAGGCATTAAAAATATTCCTCTAAATTAAGAGTTAACGACTAACAGTGCGTTCTACAGTTACAGTAATTTCAGGAATTACATCAGGATGCAGACGAATACGCACCAAATGCTCACCTAAAGTACGGATGGGTTTGGGAATGTCGATTGTACTACGCACAACTTCAACATCGTTATCTTTGAAAAAATTAGCAATGTCAGCGTTGGTAACAGAACCAAAAAGCTTTTCGGTAGCTCCAGCAGGACGATCTAAAACCACGTTGATATCTGCAACTTTTGCCGCCAACACGTTGGCTGTGTCTAAAATCTCTTTCTGACGAGCTTCATATTCTGCCCGGCGCGCATCAAAAACAGCAAGATTTTCTTTGGTTGCGGGAAGAGCTTTGCCTTGGGGAAATAAAAAATTACGTCCATAGCCACTGCGCACCCGGACACTATCACCAAGATCACCCAATTTGCCAATTTTCTCCAGAAGAATTACTTCCATGGTATATGCCTCTATAAGTTAAGGGGTGTTATCAGCCCCTGTTGTTAAACGACTTCTAAAATCTACCCAGGTATCAAAGAGTCCCAAAACAGTGACGGCTAAAATAAGTGCTGTCCATGTTATGAGCATCATATAAAAGATAGCCCGTGTAAAAACAGATACTTTGTAATGTAGGAACAATTTTTGAACAACCGAATACCCTTGAAAAAAATAGGGAATCGCCAAAAAAAGCACCAAGTTAATACCAAACCGCTGCATAGACCCGGTTGTTAAAAAGGCTAGCAGACCAAAAGCAATCAGGGGCCAAACCAGGAAAAACGGAATCCTCAGTGAGGATAGATCCTGCTCGGCTATGAGTGGCATCTGCCACCGTTTTACTACATAGCGAACCAACAGCAAGTTGCCTACCTGAATCGTAAACCAACTAGATAAAAACATGGCAGGAAACAGTAGGGCAAAAAGTTTAAAGGCCTCATTCAGATTCTGCTCCATCTCTACAATCAGCTTGGCATCAAACTGACTGGTAGCGGACATGGAGGTGAGAATCTCCTGTTTACTTACCATTAATTGGCTGTGGATACCATCTAGAAATGCATTGCCTGTGAACGCCGACCAGAGCAAAAACAAAACCAGAAAGATAACGCTTAAAAAAAATCCTCCACCTAAAACCTGGATGGGTCGCCATCCTCCCCGTAGCAACCAAGCAGCCAGCAAGGGGAAAAAAATCATCACCACATAGGTTAAAACCAAAGGCAGAGCAATTTGCCCCAGTAGCCCTAAACAAAAAAGAACCGGGACACCCGCAGCTAACAGACCTTCTCTATTACCCTGTCGCAGTGCGATGAGATAAATTGGCAACGGTACGATTAGTTGCAGGGGAAAAAGCAGATAGATCTGACTAAGGGGCAAAATCAGAAGCAGAGCTGCTAATGTGCCTGCAAGCAGTGGATTTCCGGTCAACTTTTGAAGTAGCATCTTACCGCTTCTCCCTAGATTTTGAAGACCTGACATCGTTTTTGCTTGATATCCAAAATATCTGCATTACAAAAAGGCAGCTAACAAAAATGTAAGCCTTATCGCCCCTATTTTTATTTAACCAAATACGGCAACAGAGCAATAACCCGTGCCCGTTTGATCGCTTTACTCAAATGCCGTTGATGTGGAGCACAGACACCAGTAATGCGACTTGGAATCATTTTGCCCCTCTCGGTAATAAAACGGCCTAGAGTTTTGGGGTCTTTGTAGTCAATTCTTGCGGTTTTATCGGCACAAAATAGACAAACCTTACGGCGACGGAAAAAAGGTCGCTTAAAACCAGCGGGACGAGCCGCTCTTGGTCTTACGGAGCCACCATCTGCATTTTCATCAAACATGGTTGTTATTTCCTAAATATAATAGTTACTTAATTATTGATAACTGCTGGTTTATCGTCTAGTAGTTGAATTTTTGTGGCAAACAGCTCTGTCTTTCCCCAACGAACTTTACCATCTCGAATCCATCTTTTTTGGTTTAGACTTCCCTCTACACGAATATTTTGTCCAACAGTAATATCACGACAAATTTGGGCCAAATCTCCCAGGGCTATAATGGGCATTCGCAACTCTAAATGTTGAATAGGGGCTGATTGCTCGGTCTCGCTGACATGTTCAACAATTAAAGTGGCAACCTCTCTACCCGTAGGAGTAAATCGAAATTCGGCTGGTTGTATTACCATACCATGTAATATGGTTTGGTTTATCAGCTCAACTCTCGATTGTCCCAACCCGAACATTTAATCATCCGTTTCGTCCTCTTCCAAGGGAAGAATTTCATCATCATCGGCAGATTCAAATGCGTCAATCTCTGCATCAATCTCTGAAGAGGCAGATGAGCTAGAAGGCTCAGCATTTGGAGCCAATGGAGTTGGAGCCAGCACAGGTTTATTGACCCGAATATTCATAAACTTGAGAATATCTTCGTCAATCATTAATAGTCCCTCTAAGTTGGCGATCATCGAACCACCGCCCTCAAGGATATTAAAGACGTAGTAACCTTTGTTGGTTTTTTTAACCATATAGGCCAACTGTCGACGACCCCAAAGTTCTGTTTGAAGAATTTTTCCGCCGTTGTTGGATATGATATCGTTTACCCGTTTAGTAACAGTTTCAATCTGTTCTGTGGTAAGATCCGGACGGATGATAATAATGGACTCGTAATAGGCCATATCGCTCCCTTGTGAGTTCTAGAGTATACTGCAGAACAAGATATTTATCTTGTTTAAGTTAGCAGCAGCCCCCTGAAATAGTAAGTTTCACAGGGAGCAAAGGATTATGTAATAAATCAGAGCCAGACAATATGATGGATAAATTATGAAAAATCAAGATATTAAATTTGTCT
>JADFYX010000146.1 GCA_015232795.1 Magnetococcales bacterium | reverse complement strand
CGGAAAATGCAAAAAATATTTTTAGTCTGGAAGATGTGGATGGAGGCTTGATTGGTGGAGCATCCCTTAATGCTTCAGATTTTTTAGCTATTATTGATTCTTATCCAAGTGATAAATAAGCATTTGTGATATTATATAAAAAGTATCTGTTTTTGATGGTAATGGAGTTGGGTTAGTTATGGATTTAGTAGTTACAGTTGCTCATATTATTGCGTGTTTTACCCTTATTTTTGTAGTACTTCTGCAAAAAGGTAGTGGGGCGGACATGGGGTCCGCTTTTGGCGGTGGTGGTAACTCAGAAAGTGTTTTTGGTGCACGAGGTTCTGGTAGTTTTCTTGGTAAAATGACCGCTGGTATTGCAACTATTTATATGCTTACCAGCTTGACCCTGGCTTTTTTTACCAACACACATGGCGATGGTCTTTCGATAATGGAAAAATCAACCATTGAAAAAAAGGTAGCTCCTCCAATAGAGATTCCTGCAACACCTCTTCCTCCCAAAACAGGTGGGGCAGCAGAGCCACAAAACACAACATCTGGTGTTAAGCCAATTCCTCTACCCCAATAGAGCTTTTTTTAAATAATTAAAATAAAAAAATCGGTTAAGGCAGTCACTGCTTTTCCCGGTTTTTTTTTGCCTAATATTTGGAATTTTATCTCATATATAGATAGAAAGTTTATTTAAGATATGGTTTGAGAGGTGTAGATAGATTATGAGAGAGCAAATGCTGAATTTAGAGCTAATATTGGCAATAGTGGCACTGTTGGCAATATTGACAGCAGTTTTCTTCGCCTTCTTATGGCGTAAAAGTCGAGCAGAAGGGGCTGAAAACGCTGCTATTGCCAGCAGTGTAGGTAAGCATAATGAGGATCGTCTGAGAGAGCAATTGAAATTTTCTGATAGCTTGATTAAAACAGCGCAGATAATTATTTTGGTCTTAGATGTTAAAGGTAGAATTGAACTAATAAATCCATACATGGAGGAGTTAACAGGATACACCTTGTCAGAGATTGCAGGGAAAGATTGGTTTAGCACTTTTCTCCCTGAAGAAGATCATGCAAAGATTAAAAAACTATTTCAAAATGCTGTTGGTAATATCCAAACCAAAGGCAATGTGAATTCAATAATAGCAAAGGATGGTCGCAAGATATTTGTAGAGTGGAATGACAAAACACTGCAAGATTCTCACGGTAATGTAAAATGGCTACTAGCGGTTGGAGTTAACATTACCAAGCGTAAACAGGTTGAAGATGAACTGCGCAAAAATGAGGAGAGATTAACCCTCGCCCTTAATGGAGCCAATGATGGATTGTGGGATTGGAATTTGGAAACAAATGCAGCCTTCTTTTCTCCACGTTGGAAAAATATGCTTGGTTATGAAGATTCTGAAATTATAGATCATCCGGACTCTTGGGAGGCTCTCATCCATCCTGATGATTTGATGCGGACCAAGGAAACACTGAATTTGTACCTGGAAGGAAAGTTGGATAAATATGAGTTGGAGTTTCGCCTACGCCATAAACATGGTCATTACCTCAACATTTTTTCCCGTGGCAATGCTATAAAAAACCAGCAAGGCAAACCAGTCCGTTTTGCTGGTACTCACGTCGATATTACAAAACTAAAACAGGTTGAGGCGGCGTTAAGAGAGAGTGAAATCAGTGCTATAAATTCAGAAAAACATGTACGTTTACTTCTAACCAATCTTGAATATGTAAGGGAAGAAGAGCAGAAGCGAATAGCAGGAGAGATTCACGATGAGTTAGGTAGCCTTATTACCAAACATTTGATGGATATATCATGGATGCAGGAACATCCTCCAAAAAACCAGAAAGAGCTTGATGAAAAATTACTAGAGATGTCCAAATTTTTGGTTCATATTTTAGGAGCAGTAAGAAGTGTAGCAAGTTCTTTAAGGCCAAGAATTCTGGATGAGTGTGGGTTGACAGCAGCTCTAGAAGGGTTGGTGTTTGATATTAATCAGCAAGAAAAAATTTCATGTAGTTGGTTGGAGGCCCCGGTTGAGATAGAGTTGGATGAACTCCATAGAACAATATTTTTTAGGATTTGTCAGGAGGCATTTACTAATATAGTCAGGCATTCTGGTGCAAAAAAAGTCAACATATCTTTTCGTCTTGAAAATTCCATGGTGGTTTTAGAGGTTCTTGATGATGGCTGTGGAATAGATTTTAATGAGGTAAAAAACCAAGACTCTTTTGGTATTCATGGTATGAAAGAAAGAGCTTTAAAAATTGGTGGAAAATTTGGTTTGGAGATGAGACCAGAGGGTGGTACCAGGTTATGGGTGCATGTGCCTTTGCAAGAAATAGAGGGTAAACAGATAACATGATAAATGTCTTTATTGCAGATGATCACGCTATTATGCGTGACGGCTTAAAACGGATACTCACAGAGGAGGGAGGAATAAATGTTGTTGGAGAGGCTGAAAATGGCAAAGAAGCTCTCCATAAACTACATGATGGAAATTGGGATATTCTTCTACTAGATATTTCCATGCCAGGCATGGGTGGGCTGGAACTGCTAAAGCAGGTAAAAAAGGAGCACCCAGAAAAAATGGTACTAATCCTCACCCAATATGAAGATGCATCTATGGCGCTACGTTTTCTTAAGGCTGGGTCATCTGGTTATCTTACAAAAATAGAGGCTTCTCGTGAGTTGGTAAAAGCTATCCGTAAGGTGTCACAAGGTTTGAAGTATGTTGCGCCTAGTATAGCGGATAAGCTATTTGGGGATTTTAACGCTAATGAAAGTAAAGCTTCTCACACATACCTTTCAGATCGAGAATATAGTGTTTTATGTCGAATTGCTAAAGGGATTTCTCTAACAAAAATTGGTTTAGAATTAAACATTAGTGTAAGTGCTGTTAGTACCTACCGCAATCGTATACTTAACAAGATGAATCTTAAAAGTAATGCAGATTTAGTACGTTATGCCTTGGATAACGGACTAGCAGAATAATCGCTAACAACCATGCAATATTCGTATTTTATCTATTTAAATAGCGACCATTGTTCTTGTATACAGCAGTGAAAAACCAATAAGAGATACCAACACAACTCCTATCTCAAAAATCGGTAGCCTGTCAGAAGCTCGACGAAAATGTTTGCGACGTGAGAATAGATCAAAGCATGACAACAGTGCTGCAACAAATGTGGTACTGGTGGATAAAAAAGCATAATCCAACGACCAAGTTATTCTGTACATAACCGCCCAATACATTGCCACTAGTAAAAATGTAGCTGAAATCCCCATATTCCAAGTTTTAAAGATAGGCAAAGAGGCAGCAGCCTTTCGACTATCGTTAATGAAGTCCTCTATATCATGGATTAAGTCAGTTTGGTTATACATATTTACCTTCTCTATAAATGTTTATTAATATAAAATAGCACATAAACACACAAACGCACAGCACAATATAATTCATACTGACAGACTCTGACGTTATGTGTCAAGTTATCATTAAGATTGTTGTGCAGTCACAGTTTAACGTGCTGAATTTCTTTAATATTTATTTGTAATATTGTCTAATGGGTCAGTTTTTTGTATTTTACTCGCTTCGGATTGTCAGCATCTACTCCCAGGCGTTTATGGCGGTCAGCTTCGTAGTCCTGATAGTTTCCTGCAAAAAATGTGATTTTAGAATCACCTTCGAAGGCTAGAATATGGGTAGCGATACGGTCTAAAAACCAGCGATCATGGGAGACGACTATGGCACTGCCGGGAAATTCCCCTAAAGCCTCTTCTAAAGCCCGCAGTGTTTCAACATCAAGATCGTTGGTCGGTTCATCCAGCAACAGTACATTACCGCCATATTTAACCACTTTGGCCAGATGCACCCTGTTTCTTTCACCACCAGATAGAAATTTGACTTTCTTCTGTTGGTCAGCACCTTTAAAGTTAAACCAGGAGACATAGGCACGAGAATTAACCTCTCTATCACCTAAATCGAGCAAATCTTTATCTTCAGAGATAATTTCCCAAACATTTTTTTCTGGCTCCATCCCTTCACGGCTCTGATCTACATAGGCCAGTTTAACGGTTTCGCCTAGTTCTAGGGTGCCACTGTCTGGTTTTTCATCACCACTCAACATACGTAAAAAGGTGGTTTTACCCGCACCGTTGCCACCAATAATGCCTAAAATACCCCCTTGGGGGAGTAGAAAAGAGAGATCGTCTATAAGGAGGTTGTCATCAAAACCTTTGCTTAAATTTTTTGCCTCTAAAACAATATCTCCAAGACGGGGGCCGGTCGGTATAAAGAGGGTGTTTGTCTCTCGTCTCTTCTCTTTAGAAATTCTTGACATCTCTTCGTAAGAGCGCAGTCTGGCCTTACCTTTGGATTGTCTGGCTTTTTGTGAAGAGTTTACCCATTCAAGCTCAGTTTTCAGGCGTTTTTGCAGAGAGTCTCCCTCACGTTTTTCTTGGGCTAGACGGTCACTTTTTTGCTCAAGCCAAGAAGAGTAGTTCCCCTCCCAGGGAATACCCCGACCCCGGTCTAGTTCAAGAATCCAGCCTGCGACATTATCGAGAAAATAACGATCATGGGTAACAGCAACCACTGTGCCGGGATAATCATGTAAATATCTTTCCAGCCATGCGACAGATTCAGCATCTAGATGGTTGGTTGGCTCATCAAGTAGTAGAATATCGGGAGCTGATAGCAGCAGTCGACACAGAGCAACCCTGCGGATCTCCCCTCCTGATAGTTTAGTAACGTCAGCATCCCAAGGTGGTAGGCGTAGTGCATCGGCAGCAATTTCTAATTTGCGGTCTAAGTCCCAGCCGTCTACGTGATCAATTGCCTCTTGCAGCTCACCTTGCTCTTGGATCAAGGCATTCATCTCATCATCATCGGTCACTTCACCAAATTTCATTGAGACTTCGTTGAAGCGATCCATTAAAGCTTTCGTCTCTTTAACTCCATCCTCAACATTACCCCGCACACCTTTATCGGGATCAAGCTGTGGCTCTTGAGGAAGATATCCGGCTTTTACTCCCGGTGCGGGAGATGCTTCACCATTAAAATCAGAATCCAAACCTGCCATAATTTTAAGCAGAGATGATTTGCCAGAGCCGTTTAGACCTAAAACCCCAATTTTAGCACCAGGATAAAATGATAAATTAATATTTTCCAAAATCACCCTTTTAGGGGGGACGATCTTGGTTACCTGCTGCATGGTGAAAATATATTGTGGAGTTGCCATTATGTTATTTTCCTGTTTTTAATGGTGTTAACCACCCTTTATGTTTATGGTGACGACCATTAACGACATCAAAATATAGTGCCTGAATTTTTTGAGTAATGGGGCCAGCTTTACCGCTACCTATGGTTCTGCCGTCTAACTCTCTTATCGGGGTTAACTCGGCGGCTGTTCCGGTAAAAAAGGCTTCATCGGCAATTAAAACTTCATCACGGGGGAAGCGTTGTTCTATTATCTCCAACCCAATCTCTTTGGCTAGTACAAATACGGTGTCACGGGTGATACCGTCTAGGGCTGAATCCAGAGGAGGGGTGATGATTTTGCCATTTTTGACAATAAAAATATTCTCTCCAGACCCTTCAGAGACATACCCTTCGGTGTCAAGCAGAAGAGCCTCTTCAAAACCACAAGATATGGCTTCCATTTTTGCCAGAATGGAGTTGGAATAGTTGCCTACTGCCTTGGCACGGGTCATGGTGACATTGGGATGATGTCGGGTGTAGGAAGAGGTTTTGATACGGATACCGTTGGTCATACCCTCTTCACCAAGGTAGGCTCCCCATTCCCATGCAGCAATTGATACATGAACCTTACAGTTAGTGGTATTTATACCCATGCTCTCAGAACCAAAAAACACCAATGGCCGGATATATGCCGAAGGCATGTTGTTTACCTCAACAGCAGCAATACAGGCGTTAAGAATCTCATCTTTACGGAAGGGAATCTTCATGCCGAGAATGTGGGCAGATTGGAAAAGTCTTTTTATGTGTTCGGGGAGACGAAAAATAGCTGGACCATCTTCACCTTCATAACAGCGGATACCTTCAAACACTCCCATACCATAATGGAGTGTATGAGTTAGTACATGAACCTTGGCATCACGCCAAGGAACCATCTGACCATCCATCCAGATTTTTCCGTCTCTATCTCCCATGGAGCTACTCATGGCTTGTTCCAGAATACACCTTATAAGCATCATGCCCCATATTTTGAAATATGCCTTCTTGGTTAAAACTATTTTTTTTCGCAGTTTGTGCCATAATTTTCCAAGCAGATTTACTTTCATTCTGCTCCTCTAACATGGCATTGACTTGGGCTACTGACTCAGCATTAAAGCTGTCAGGATTAGCATCTGCTAAATGAGAGTCACCACCACCAGTTGG
>JADFYX010000145.1 GCA_015232795.1 Magnetococcales bacterium | reverse complement strand
CTTTTAAAAGGCTACAAACCTAATCTTCCCATTTCTCAACTACCTCTGACCCTCATGGCAACAGAGGTAATTAAAGCTAGTGAAAACAAGATAATAAACGGAGAGAAACTAGAACATAGTGAAACAGTTGTTAATGTTGATGGCTATAGAGACTATCGAGGAGTTACAGTTTTTGGAGCTTGGATGTGGGATTTCCGTCTGGGTTTTGGTGTTGCAACAGAAATTGATGCAATAGAAGCAATGGCTGGTTATTCCAGCTTGCGCCTCAGTCTATTGATAATTACCGGGATAACACTATTTCTAACTGTTATAGCTATATTGTTAACTGTAAGGCTTGGTGAAAGAGCAGCAAATGCGATGCGCTGTGCAAATGATAAACTTGAAGATAGAGTTGAAGAGCGCACCCGTGCTTTGAGTGATTCAGAAAAACGTATTCGCAGTATTCTCAACAACGCAGCAGACGGAATTATTGTTATAAACGACAAAGGCATAATACAGGAGTTCAGCCCGGCTGCTACACGTATATTTGGTTATGGTCGCCTCGAAGCAGTTGGTAATAACGTTAAGATTCTCATGGATGAACCTTATCATAGCGAACATGATAGTTACTTAAAAAGTTATATGTCTGGTAACGATGCACGGGTTGTTGGCTTTAACCGTGAGGTTGTGGGTCGTCGTAAAGACGGTTCTGTATTTCCTATGGATCTTTCTGTTGGCGAGGCTGTACTTGGAGACGATCATATATTCACTGGCATGGTTCGGGACGTGACCCAACGTAAAGAGGCGGAAACCCTGCTAAAAGAGAGCCAGGAACGCCAAGAGCTGGCTTTAAAAGGTGGGGAATTGGGGTTTTGGGATGTATGCTTTAACACTGGGCTAACAGTGGTCAATAAACGCTATACTGAAATATTTGGCTTTCCAACAAATAGCCTGGAGTTAAATCGTGAAGAATGGATGCAACGCATCCACCCCAAAGATAAAAAAGCAGTTTTAGATATTGGTAAACGCTATCGAAGTGGCGAGTCAGATAACTATGAGGTTGAGTTCCGGGTTGTTATACCAGATGGTGAGGTACGTTGGGTTATCTCCAAAGGTGCTGTTGTGGAGAGAACAGGTGATGGTGAAGTATACCGTATGGTTGGTACGGTGCAGGATATATCTGAACGAAAGCGAGTAGAAAAAGCCTTAGCCCAAGCTAAAGAAGTTGCTGAAGATGCTACCAAAGCAAAATCAGAATTTCTAGCTAATATGAGCCACGAAATTCGCACCCCTATGAACGCAATAATAGGCATGTCCCACTTAGCGTTACAGACCGACTTAAGCCGCAAACAGAAGGACTATATCAATAAAATCAACAATGCAGCCAATGCTCTTCTTGGAATTATCAATGATATCCTAGATTTTTCCAAAATTGAGGCAGGCAAAATGGATATGGAGGAGACCCCATTCAACCTTAATAAAGTACTTGAAAATCTTGCCAACTTAATCAACGTCAAAGTCAGGGAGAAGGATCTAGAGCTATTAATAGCAACCGATCCCATGGCTCCTAAAGGTCTGTTGGGTGATCCATTACGTTTGGGGCAGGTTCTTATTAATTTAACCAATAATGCTGTTAAGTTTACCAACAGTGGCGAAATTGTTGTACGCGTAGAGTTGAAAGAGATCAAAGAGTATAGAGTTACTCTACAGTTCTCAATCACAGATAGTGGAATAGGCATGACCCAAGAGCAGATTGGGAAACTTTTCAAATCTTTCAGTCAGGCAGATGCTTCAACCACGAGAAAATATGGTGGTACTGGCCTTGGGCTAACCATAAGTAAAAAATTAACTGAATTGATGGGTGGAGAAATTTGGGTCGAAAGTACTCCAGAAGTAGGAAGCTCCTTTAAGTTTACCGCCAATTTTGGCATTAGCAATGAGATTGCATCTGTATGTACTATTCCTGAGGTAGATCTAAGAGGTATCAAAGTATTGGTGGTAGATGATAGCTCCACTGCCAGAGAGATTCTGCAACAGCTAGCCCAAAGCCTATCTTTTGCAGTAGATCTGGCTCCTAGTGGCGAGGAGGCGTTGGAGTTAATCCGTAAAGCCGATAAAAAGATTAAACCATATAAGCTGATTTTGATGGATTGGAAAATGTCAGGCTTGGATGGTGTACAAACCAGTAAAAAAATTAAAGCTGACACATCTCTAAACACTCAACCAAAGGTGGTTATAGTCACATCCTACGATAAGGATGAGTTGCTAAGAAATATTCAAGACAAGAGTGTTGATGGCTTTTTATCTAAGCCAGTTTCAGCTTCAACCCTTATGGACGCAGCTATGGTTGCACTTGGCTATGAAGAGAAACCAGACCAAGAAGTTTATGATGGAGACCTGGGTCTAGAGATGGTACAAAATATTCGAGGTGCTAAAATATTGTTGGTTGAAGATAATGAGATAAACCAACAGGTAGCCCAAGAGTTGCTAGAATTAGCACAACTGGTTGTTGAAGTGGCCCAAAATGGTCAAATTGCTGTAAATAAAATAAAAAACACAACGTTTGATGTTGTATTGATGGATATGCAGATGCCTGTGATGGACGGTTATACGGCAGCTAGGGAGATTCGTAAAAATCCTGCCTATAATAATCTTCCAATAATAGCGATGACTGCTAATGCCATGGCTGGAGATCGGGCAAAATGTTTAGAAGCTGGCATGAATGATCATGTATCAAAACCTATCAGCCCCAAAGAGATGTACCAATCTTTGGCTAAATGGGTCAAACCAGGTGATAGAGATGTACCAGTTGAGCTGCTGGAAAAAATTTCCCAAGTGGTAGATTCCAAAAAGAATTTACCAGAAATGCATGGTTTTGATGTAAAGCAGGCTGTAATGCGTGCTGGTGGTAAAGTGAACTCTTATCTAAAGCTTTTAGATAAAGTCAGAACAAGTGAGGCCGATTTTGTTGAGCGTGTACGCAACTTACTTGATAAACAAAACCTTAAGAGTGCTATTCGAGCTGCCCATACACTTAAAGGTGTGTCAGGCAACATTGGAGCAGTACAATTGCAAGATAGTGCATCTCAGCTAGAAGCAGCCTTAAATGACAATGAAGATGCAGCCAATGTCGAGATTCTTCTGTTACAAGTAGGAGGTACCTTGGCAACTACAATTGCAACTATCGAACAAACTTTGGCAAAACAGGCGACTTTTGCTACTAAGGGAGACCCTGCCTCAAGTAGTATGGATCTCCTCCCTCAACTTGAAGAGCTAGCCCAAAAGGTTGAAAATTTTGACTCCACGGCTGAAGATAGTGTGGAAAAAATTCTGGACTCATTGCCTGCAAATGAGTTAAGAGCAGACATTACAAATTTACAAAAAATGTTGGCAGAATATGATTTTGATGGAGCTTCTGAACAGTTAAACAAGCTATTTGCAAAGGTGAAAAAAAAGTAGTTAATCAGAGCTTTTTTCAATTTGAAAGAAAGTTGCATAGGATTTTGATTCATGGATAACAGACTGTCAAAACAGACCATTTTAGCTGTAGATGATACTTCAACAAACCTTGATGTGGTTAAAGGTATTTTGTCAGACAAGTATCTTGTGCAGGCAGCTATTAGCGGACTAATGGCAATTAAAATTATTGAGAAGAAAAAACCTGATTTAATACTACTGGATATAATGATGCCAGATATGGATGGCTATGAAGTCTGTAAACGCATAAAGGAAAACGCAGAATATCGTGATATTCCAATAATATTTTTAACTGCAAAAACTGAGGTTGAAGATGAGATTATGGGTCTTGGACTGGGTGCAGTAGATTATATAACCAAACCCATTAGTGCTCCAATTCTAAAGGCAAGGGTCAAAACCCATTTAGCCCTGCGTGAAGCTACGCAAAAACTGGATGCGCACAACCAGCAACTAATACGAGAAAGAGAGATAATTGAAAACATAATTATCAAAATGCGAAGTGCAGATACTTTTGATGATAGAAATTTACGGCATTTAGTTTCACTTGTTGAAATAACAGCCGGGGATATACTTCTCTCTGTTTTTACTCCCGATGGCCGCCAACTGGTTTTGCTGGGTGATTTTACTGGCCATGGTCTTACCGCTGCTATAGGTGGGCCTCTTGTTACATATATTTTTCATACATTTGCTAACAAAAGTGCAACTGGTGCCGAAATTTTGCAAGAGATCAATACCCAGCTATGTGCTCGTTTACCAATCGGGTTGTTCTTTGCTGCTATACTAATTGAGATTATGGAACAAAAGGATAAAGCATATATTTACAACTCTGCCATGGCAGAAGCTCTCTTATTTAAAGAAGGTACAATTAAAAAGAGACTACCCTCTAACATGTTGCCTCTTGGTGTTGTGAAAGATCTTGATATAGCAAGTAAAAGCGCAATTGTAGCCTTGCAAAAGGGAGACCGCCTTATGGCTTTTTCTGATGGAATTATTGAAGCTACCAACAAAAATAATGTAATGTTTGGTATGAAACCCTTAGAGGAATTTCTTACTAAATCAATTAAAGAAAATCTCCCTTTAATTGATTTATTGGAAATACTAAATAACCATGTAGGTTCTATGAGTCATAATGACGACATCACCCTTGTTGAGGTTATGATTTAATTTAACTTCTCGACTTTTAACTTAGATTCAGCAGTTGTCACCACGCATCTGGCACAAGCTAATTTGCCACTTAAATGCATGGTGTATGTAGTTTTAAATTATTTTGATTGGATTTGAAATATGCAAGACATTGCAAAAAAGACAATTTTGGCTATAGATGACACACCAGCCAACATAGATGTTGTAAAAGGTGTTTTATCCAAATATTATATTGTGCAAGCGGCTATAAATGGCAAAATGGCCCTGCATATTATCAAGAAAAAAAAACCCGATCTTATTCTCCTCGATATCATGATGCCAGAGATGGATGGTTATGAGGTGTGCCAGACAATAAAATCTGATGTGAATTTAAAAGATATTCCCATAATTTTTCTCACAGCAAAAGTTGAAATTGATGATGAAACCATGGGGTTTAACATGGGTGCGGTGGATTATATCACAAAACCCATAAGCCCTCCTATACTTCTGGCTCGCATAAAAACACATCTAGAGTTAAAATCTGCTAAAGACTCTCTGCTGAGACAGAATGAACAACTTGAAGAAAAAGTTATTCAGCGCACCCAGCAGATGGAAGAGTTACAAGATGTGACTATGGTTGCTATGGGATCTTTAGCCGAAACCCGCGACCCGGAGACTGGCAACCATATTCGGCGTACCCAAAACTATATTAAACTTCTGGCAGAAGAGCTTAAAGCACACCATAAATTTAAGGAATATCTTACCCCGGCAGTCATTACCATGCTTTATAAGTCTGCTCCCCTACATGACATTGGCAAAGTTGGAGTTCCAGACCATATTCTTCTCAAACCGGGCAAACTGACCAAAGATGAATTTGCTGAGATGCAACGACACACTACTTATGGTCGGGATGCCATTGCCTCTGCTGAAAAAAATATATCCAGTGCCGATAATTTTTTAAGCTTTGCCAAAAGAATCGCTTATAGTCACCAAGAAAAGTGGAATGGTACTGGCTATCCAGAAGGAATAAAGGGGGAAGCGATTCCCATTTGCGCTCGCTTGATGGCAATAGCAGATGTTTACGATGCTCTCATTAGTCGCCGGGTATATAAACCTGCGTTTGACCATGATAAAGCTGTTGCAATTATAAAAGATGGCAAAGGTAGCCATTTTGACCCAGATATGGTCGATGCATTCATGAATATTTCAGAGCAATTTGCGACTGTAGCAAAAGAATATTCCGACACCCAAGATAATATTACAACATAGATTTAACATTCGAGTTGTATGATAGATAACTATGGATAACTCATAATTTTGCAATTATCTCAACATCTTAATTTAAGAGCAACAATACAAAACAAAAAGTAGATAATTATTTTATTTTACCATCCAAGCTTTTTCTCTTTACGCGAAGTTCATAAAGTTTGGCATATTTTGTAAAAGTGGTAAAACAGTGAAAAACTGTATGTATCAATCCAGGAAGCCCATCCAAAAAAGCCCTCTTTATGAAATATCCTTTGAAAAAACAGAAAATAGGATTAACTACAATACGAAAGGGGAGAAGTTTAACATTTTTTTCGTCCATTATTGTTGCTTGTAATGAGGTATAACTGTTCTGTTTTTCTAAATATTGCAACAAATTTTCCCCAGAATAGTGCAGCAAATCCCCCCTCAATCGACCTATATGACCATCTACCTCAATAAATTCATGTACTGGCGGTTCTGTCCAACGACCATATTGCCGATTTAGTAGGCGAACCTTAAAATCGGGATAGCCAAAACCATGTTTAAGCCCTCGACCTAATAGATGGTTTTGGCGAGCCATGCTATAACCCTTAAACTGCGAGTCAGGACTCCTCATA
>JADFYX010000144.1 GCA_015232795.1 Magnetococcales bacterium | reverse complement strand
TCATATAGATCATCAAATAAACTGGCTGTTTCACTCGACATTACACATTCACCTTCAAATAAATTTGTGTGGAATGTGGCAACTCTCTATAAATAATAGAGGTTTACCTAGTGAATCAGCCTAATTAAGATGCTCTGCTATCTATTGTGTAGGTTTGGCAACTGCTAGATTAGGATAGAGAGAACGGGCTGACTCTGGTGATAAGAGTTGCGAAACCCGTGCCAATACGATTCCCTTTGCTTCCAAGGTGGGAATCCACTCTTTTAGAGCAGCTAAAGTTCCTGGATATGGATGGCCAATTCCCACAACCGGACCGTTATATGCTAAAGATTCCAGAAGGTAAAGTTGCTTTAAAATTGCGGCCTTATCTTGATTGTTATCTATAAAAACATCTCTGCGAACCGTAGGTACACCGTGAGTTCTCGCTCGCGATTCAGCCACTGTTCTAGTAGAGGTACGACTATCAACAAAAAACAGTTTTTCCTCGGCAAGAACTTCCATAACAACGTCCATAGCTGCCTTTTTTGTGGTTAAAAAAGAGCCCATATGGTTGTTTATGCCTACTGCAGTATTAAACTCTGCCAGATTATCCCGTAAAACCCTGCGCATTTTCTCTTCTCCCATACCGTCCAAAAGAGCTTTAGGGCCAGGCTTAACCCCTGGATATCCACGGGGTTGCATGGGCTGGTGCAGAATAAGCTCTTTACCGGTTTTAGTGGCAATTGCCACCACATCATGAGAAGCAATCCCCCCCGGCAGAACAGCCAAGGTGATATCGGCAGGTAGCCTTGATATAGATTTAGAAACCCAACTGTTGTAGCCTAAATCATCGATAATCAAAGCCAAACGCATCATTGTTCTCTTACGAAAAGTGCGTTTTGGCGGAGCAACAAGAGGGTCAGGCTCTGGGTATTCAGGCTCTTCAACAAAATGCTCTTCGTAGATAATCTTTTTGTCAACTGTATGAGGCGGGGTAACAGAACCGGGAGAAATAGCAGCAACAGGATAATTTATTACCTCGTTAGCAGCTTTTACGGTATGGGGCTGAGAAACAGTCGGGCTGAGCTTTAAAGAGGCTGTCTGCTCTCCAATATCTATCCCTGGCCTCTGAACCACAGGTGGTTTTGCAGGATTAAAATGGGATTTATCTAAATTTAATCTATTCTCTGTAGAAATTGCAGAGCCTGATTCCACAACAGACGAAATAGCAGATTTCAGTGCAGTGGAGATATCTTGGGATTTTTGACTACCACCACTATCAGCAACATTGTTGGAGCTACCAAGGGAGTTCTCCCCTGTTAATGTTCCATCATTGGAGACACTATCACCAACCGCAGAGATACTATCGGTAACCGCTTTACCACTTTGGGATGCAACACCAGCATTGGCAGATGCGACATAAGTAGTCACAGCAACATCTGCAACTAAGTCGCTCTCACCTTTTTTTACTTGCTTATCTACAGCAATATTAGTTTTTTGGGAGACTCTCTCCCCATCTAATATCGGGGCTAAACGCTGCCACCCCAAATACACCATAACAGCTAGCACCAATACTAAGCCCAACAGAGTGAGCAGCAGTCCAGGAATAGGTTTTTTACCTATGGACTGACCTTCTTCAGAATCATCCAATTTTCATCTTCCCTAACGGCGAGCAATCCAACCTGTTTTGGTTGATAACTGGCCCTGAAGTACCTGTAACCCCCGCAATAAATCCAAAGCACGGCTAAGCTGGTAATCTTCTTTGCTGTGCCCGGTTACACGATCTCTCTCCGCTAGACTCTCATCAGGTGTATCTCCACTTTTACTCTTAATCTCGCTTTTGTCATCTTCCTTTTTGGAGCTATCAGATTTCTTATCCTTTTTGGGATTTTTCACCTTGGGCTTTTTAACTGTGCTGTTTTCGGTTAGCTCGGCCTCTTTATCGTTAGCATTTAGTAAATGCCCCTTAAGATCGGCCTCAGTTTTTGTCCGTCCATCGCGTTTTTTGCCAGTCAATTCTAAATCTTCAACCAAAATATCTGGTTCAATGCCTTTGGCTTGAATAGAACGACCACTTGGTGTGTAGTATTGAGCAGTAGTTAACCTAAGGCCAGAACCATCATTCAATGGGATAATGGTCTGCACAGATCCTTTACCAAAAGAGCGAGTACCCATAACCACAGCTCTATGGTGGTCTTGTAGAGCACCAGATACAATCTCTGATGCCGAAGCAGAACCGGTGTTGATCAAGACTACCATAGGAGCACCTTTTACCAGATCCCCACTATGGGCCTCAAAGGACATATCTTTACCTGCAATTCTTCCCTTGGTATAAACAATCAGACCTTTTTCCAAAAAGGCATCGGCAACCTGCACCGCTTGATCCAGCAATCCGCCAGGATCGTTACGGAGATCCAGCACCAATCCTTTTATTCCACCTTTACCAGATTTTTCGTTAAGCTCGGTAATGGCTTTTTCCAACAGAGGATAGCTCTGCTCGTTAAATTGAATAATTCTTACATAACCAATACCATTTTTCTCTAACCGCCAACGAACACTTCTAATTTTAATGATGGCACGGGTGATGACAAATTCTAGTGGTTCTAACTCACCTTTACGAAAGATAGTCAGGGTGATTTTAGTCCCCGGCTTACCACGCATCAACTTAACAGCTTCCATTAGGTTCATATCGCTGGCTTCAGCATCATCAATCTTGATGATTAAATCTCCAGCCATGATACCAACCCGGTCTGCCGGGGTATCTTCAATTGGCGAGACAATACGAATACCACGATCACCACGAGAAATTTCTATACCCAGACCGCCAAACTCCCCTTTGGTATCCACCTGCATCTCTTTAAAACTCTCAGGAGTTAAAAAGGATGAGTGTGGGTCCAAGGCCTTCAACATGCCGTGAATCGCACCATAGAGAATCTCTTTTTCATCAACCTCTTTGACATAATTTTGTTGAATAAGAGAGTATACTTCTGAGAAAACTCTAAGTTTTTCATAAGTTACTTTACTCACTGCCTGCACATTCCGACTAGAAATATTCAGGCCAACAATTACACCAAATACGATTAAGAAAAAGACAAAGGGACGTCTGCCCCAAAAAAGACCTTTCATTGGATCTCCCACTAGCACATTAAAAACTTGAATTTACAACTTTTACACAAGAACCCTATGTTATAAGGCCATGAACACACAATTATCAACATATTAGGAGACCAATATTTAATAACTGGCCCTTCATATATGGGATATAAGTACATACCAACCTCTTAATATTGCACTATAACCAACTGTTATACAACTATTTTTTCTAAAACAAAACTAGGCAATAATGAGAAATTTTTAGGAGAAAATAAATTATTAATTATTGTCATACTACATTTGTGCAAGCCAACGTTGGGGATTTACCGCTTTACCACGATTACGAATTTCAAAATAAAGACCTGGAACTCCCTCCAATGAGCCTGTATCACCAGTATAAGCAATCACCTGGCTAACATCGACATTATCTCCAGGGGTAACCAGCAACTTACTGTTATGACCATATAGAGAGTAGATGTCATCACCATGGTTTAAAATTATCAGCAGACCATAGCCTCTAAACCAATCGGCATAGACAACTTGCGCTTGATGAATAGCCTTAACGGGAGAATTTTGTGCAATCTGAAAAAATAGCCCTGGCTTTCTGGGATTGCCATGCGCCCATACTGGCAGAGGTAGCTGCCCTTTGATCCGGGAAATTTTTTTATCGCTACCCCTTTTTTCCTCCTTAAGCTTGCGCCGGGGTTGGGCTGCTGTTGCAGTATAGTTGCTAGCTGGGCTTTGCTCATAAATTTGTTTTGGTGCGCTACTAGTTGCAGGAACAATACCAATATAGGTAACATCCTCTTCTTCTTCATCTACTGCTTGGGCTTCAGATTCATCCGGTTTTGTGGATAAAACATTGGATAACCTCTCCATAAAAGATGCTAAAGAGGATCTGCTGCGGTTTAACTCATCAATTTTTTTCTGGTGAAATTCTGCCTCTTGTTGCAGGGTCTGCAACATTGTGCTGCGCTTACGGCGATTATTAAGAGCTATCTCTTTTTCTGCCGTCAGTTTATCAGACAGCTCTTTAACCTTTGTAACGAGAGTTTGATGTTTTACGATGGACTTGTTAAGATCTTCAACGGATAAGTTAAAGGCTTTAAACTTGGCATTACGTGACTTTATCAACCGTCCGTAATAGAGAACACTCTGTCGTACACGGGCTGAATTATCTTGAGAGAAAGCCACCTTGACTACCCCTTGACCTCCCAAGCCGTACATCAAACGTAAATGGGCCTTAAGCTGGCGTTGCATATCTGCCACGCGCAAACGACCAAGGGCAACTTTTTGGGCAAGATGTGGTAGATCTTCTTGGGCTTTTTTTTGTTGTCTTGCCAAAAAAGTCAGTTGGGTTTCGGTCTTAACCAAACTTCTATCAATCTCATCAATATCGGCTAACAGTCCCTTTTTTTCACCCTCCTTAAGACCAAGAGCCTTTTTTTCATCCACCAACTGTTTTATTACCCGGTTCAGTTGCAGACGGCTGCGTTGCACAGCATACTCATCTTCATCAGCCAAAATCGGCCATGGGGAGAGCATAACCACATTAAACAACAATATGGCCCCTATAAACTTGGCTATTTTATTACAATAAAGTTGCAAAATTTAAGCCTCTTTAAACAAACCGCAATAAAGATCGGCCACTCATCTGGGCTGGTTGCTCAATGGACATTATAGTTAGCAATGTGGGTGCGACATCACAAAGACTACCATTTTGTAACTCAGCCTTACGACCCAGATAAATCAACGGTGCAGGATTATTGGTATGCGCGGTATGGGGTTGCCCGGTGGCAGCTTTCAACATCATATCGGCATTGCCATGGTCTGCAGTTATAAGTAGCTCACCACCCATAGCAAGAATATGTTCAGCTAAACGTCCCAAGCAGCTATCGACGGTTTCGACAGCGGTAATTGCAGCATCCAACTTGCCAGTATGACCCACCATGTCGGCATTTGCATAGTTCATCACCACAAGATCATATTGATTAGCATCTATTTTAGCTAAAATCTGATCTGTTAGTTCCACAGCGGACATTTGAGGTTGCAAATCATAGGTTGCCACATTGGGTGAGGCAACCAACAAACGTTCTTCACCGGGAAACGGTTCTTCTAATCCGCCATTAAAAAAATAGGTAACATGAGCATATTTTTCTGTCTCGGCACCACGCAGTTGGGTCAAACCCAAACGGGAGACCTCTTCACCAAGTATATGTTTGGGCTGTTCTGGAGGATAACCAATCAACACATTTTTTAGAGCGTCATCATATTGAGTAAGACAAAAATAGGCAGATAACTCTGGCTGTGCTCGACGGGTAAAGCCAGTAAAACTATCGCCTCCAGTTGCCGGATCTAAAAAAGCATGACTTATCTCACGTACCCGGTCGGCACGAAAGTTCATCATTATGATGGCATCGCCACTCTCTATACGAATAGCATTGCTAGATTTAGGTCCAATTTGGGTTGGAAGCATAAACTCATCGTTAATATCGTTTGCATACGCCTCTTTGATAGCCAAAATAGGATCATCCCCTTGCTCCCCCTCCCCCAAGGTATAAAGATCGTAGGCTTTTTGCACCCTATCCCAACGGTTATCACGGTCCATGGCGTAATAACGACCCGATAAACTGACAATCCGCCCTGCACCGATTTTATCCAGGCCAGCAATAAAATCACCGACAAACTCGATGGCAGAACGTGGTGGAGTATCCCGACCATCGAGAATACCGTGAATATAGATATTTTTAACACCAGCGTTTTTTGCCACAACAACCGCAGCCAAGAGATGATCCGTATGGGAGTGAACCCCACCAGGAGAGAGCAAACCCATGATATGCACTGCCCCTTCTTTGGCAATAGCACTATCAACAGCCTGCAAAAGCGGCCGATTTTTTAAAAACTCACCGTCGGCAATGGCTTTGTTAATACGGGTAAAATCCTGATAGACAATGCGCCCGGCCCCAAGATTGGTATGACCAACCTCAGAGTTACCCATCTGCCCAGAAGGTAAACCCACATGCACGCCACTTGTCTCCACCAATGCATGGGGTCGAGTCTGCATCCAACCATCAAAATTTGGAGTTTTCCCCTGAAAAACAGCATTATCAGCAGAATCCTCCCCAACACCCCAACCATCTAAAACAACTAATACAACCGGCTTTGGTCTCATAACATTTGCACCAGATTTTAAATAAAAAAACGACAACAACATCCCAAACCAACAGAATGCCACGAAACCAGCAAAATTTCCCCTTTTTTTCCTCTATATTGATAAAAAGTTAAGAGAAAGATATTTGCTTGTAGCAAAGCCCATCTATAAGATAGAGTCCGAAAAACCAAGCAAGGAGGAGTGCCAGAGCGGTTGAATGG
>JADFYX010000143.1 GCA_015232795.1 Magnetococcales bacterium | reverse complement strand
GATAACATAACTTGGCTGGAGCAGAATAAACATCAATAAAATCTGCAACGGCCTCAACCATTGTTGGTCACGGATGTGCTCTGGAGTGACAGATTTTGCCCAGGCATATATCAGTAAAAGCACAAAATGGTAGAGGCCCCATAGTATAAAATTCCAGCCTGCTCCATGCCAAAGACCGTTTAAAAAAAATGTGATAAAAAGGCTGATTATCAGACCAGCAAAAGCTGTCCGCAAACGCCGGGACAGGGCCAGTGAGATAAAAATATAATCGTGAACCCATGATGTGAGGGATATATGCCAGCGTTGCCAAAATTCTGTAGGAGAGGCAGAAACATAGGGATGGTTGAAGTTTTGTGAAAGCTTAAACCCCAGTAGACGGGCTGAGCCACGGGCAATATCAGTATAGGCAGAAAAGTCAGCAAATACCTGTATGCCAAAGGCAAACGCTCCAACCCATACCAACATAAATGAGGTGTTTTCCAAGAGAAATATTTTACTTACAATAAAGGCGATATTATCAGCAATCACCATTTTTTTAAAGAATCCCCATACCAATAAAAACAGCGCACTTTGCACATCACTAACACTAAGAGATCGTTTTTTTTCGATCTGGGGCAGAAAGTTAACTGCCCTCTCAATTGGCCCTGCTACCAGTTGGGGGAAAAAAGAGACAAATAGAGCGAAATCTAAAAATTTCTTTCTAGGTTCAAGCTGACCACGGTAGATATCAATGGTGTAGCTCATAGTTTGAAAGGTGTAAAAAGAGATGCCAACAGGAAGATAAATATCCAAATTGTTGGTAAAACTTGGCAACCCTAGGATATTCAATAGCTCTGCCACATTTTCGACAAAAAAGCCAAAATATTTAAAATATCCCAACAGACCAAGATTTACCGTAATACTAAACAGCAGTGCCTTGAGCTTGTGTTGAGGAAAGCGACCCATAGCCAAGCCGCAATAATAATCGACAACCGTAGAAGTTAAAATCAGATAGAGAAACCAGGGGTGGATATAACCGTAAAAAAAATAACTCATGCCAATGAGAAATATCACCTGCATTTCCCGGTTGAGAATCCAATAGATGACCACAACCAATGGCAAAAAAATTAGATATTCCAAACTATGAAAAATCACTTGAGATGCTCCCCAAGGCGGACAACAAAATTCTCTGTCCAAAATTTCATATATTCAGGGGCTATATGAGCCCCATCGTTGTACATGGGAAAGGTAATGTTATGATCTTGGGTAAAGTCATGAAATGCAATACCATTTTTTTCGGCATATTGGGATAAATCTGCAATATAACGGTCCATAAGCAAACTTTTGGAGACTGAGTTATTTCTGTTTGGTCTAGATTTAATGCGCACAAAAACCAATTTTAAACCAGCCTCTTTTCCAAGTCTCACAATTTGGGGCAAAAACGACAGTGGTAGACGCTTTTTAAAGTTTAATTGTGATTCAGCCGTAAAAGATTTGCTAATGTGGTTTTTCTGGTCCCGTTGGTTTTTATCGGTAAACACCTCATAAGCAATGCGAGATTTTAGAGCCTCTCTGGCAGCCATCATTGCTCTTCTCTGTTTTGTAGTGATCTGTTCTGGATGGACAAAAGCCTGATATTTATAACTAGCATATTCCGGCAGGCCAAAAAGAAAACCTGCACTATCGACAATCCAATTCACATCTTTATGCCAGAAATCCTGTATAGGATAGAGCTTTAAAAGCCACTCCCTCATGAGGTCAAAAAAATCTTTATGATACCCCATGACCTGATCGTAAATCGGCTCTGAATCCAATGAATTTTTTTGAATTTTTTCCATTATAAAAACTGAGCTTGAGTTTTGGGCCGGATTGGTCAAGGCAGTATGTCTAAAAAAGATAAAAACTACCTTTGGCTTTACCCCAGAAGCAATAAGACTATTTTTCAACCACAAAAACCATAATGATGAGAGAGCACCAACATCAGAAAGCATATAACCGATTTTACCATCCATTATGGTATTAAAATGATCAACATCCATGCGGGACACCAACATTGAACTACCTATAAAAACATAATCTGGTTTTATCTTGGCTAAATTTTGTCTGTGCCCAGGGTCAAATTCAAAGCGACTGCTTTTATCACCAACCACCAACATGGGAGTCACAAAAATTAATAATATAATGGCAAATAGACGTAGTAGAGATGAGAGGGAAGAGGAACCAGACTCTTGTTTATAAGATATATCTGTCTTTGTATTGCAAGTTGGATGGTTGGTATTGGTCATTATGCTAGAACCAAAAACACAGAGGCCAAATGGACAATAAATAGTACTCTTGACATAAAAAACAGACCTGCAAAAGGAACGAAACAATCAAAATAAAATAAAAATTTACGAGCTATTTCAATAAACTAGAGAAGTCTAATTTAATGGCCTGTTGTATGTCAATATATATCAAAACGTCCATGGCATAGTCTTTTTAAACAACTTAATTTAAATATAATCAAATGGTATTAACATTATCGTATAAGTGGAGCCATATGATCTACAAGCGTCAAGGGTCGTTTATGCCCCAACTCTTGCCAGCGGTGATCGGCCTGATTCCACTCTCTAAATGAGTAGGGATTTGCCACCCCCGCTTCAACTCTGGCTCGTTCAAACCGCTCTAACCTATCAAATCTTTCTGCCAAGGTTAAACCTTTACCAACTACGTAGGGGGTGATAGCAAAAAGTCTGTTTAGTTGAGAGCTAAAACGGGTTTTTACACCAGACTCGGCTAAATGATCTGATCCTGCCAACCCCTCTGGATGAAATTGAAACAGCCAAGGATCGGCTTGGTGAATATGGTTTTTATTGCGTTTGATAAAGCTCAATGTCTCTGCAAATTCAGCCTCTGTCTCACCCGGATAACCAACAATCCAAAGAGTGCTTGTAACAATATCAGCACCCGAGAGAACCGCTAAACTTTTCTCCATGGTTCCCACATCGGTTTTTTTTACCATCTCATCAAGAATCCGCTGACTTGCCGACTCCATACCCAGCCTAGCCCGGTGCAGACCACCAAGACTCCACTTTTCAGCTCTCTCTTCGTAGGTACAAGAGACATCAGCCCGCAGGTAACAGTCATATTTTAACGGTATACCATCCTTATGAGTTAAATCCGTTAAATCGGTTATTATATGGTTGGATAGTGAATCACAGATATAGATACAGCGACGATTATATTTTTTACTTAGCTGTTTTACATTTTTATAAAATTGCGCTTTTGGTGTTGAGCGGAACCCTTTCCAAAAAATAGTTTCCGCACAAAAAGAACACTCGAAAGGACACCCCCGTGCACTCGCTATAGATAGAGAGAGATAGTATCTTAAATCCAGGTCAGCATAATCTGGCAAGGGTAAGTCAACCATTTTTTTTATGTAGTTTTGGGGACGGACTATTGCCGGGGGCATCTCACTGTCATTCAATATATCCAAAAAGGCTGCTTCACCTTCGCCAACAACATAATAATCTATACAGTCGTGAGCGTTAAAAAAAGATTGTATCTCCTCTTCTTTGGATATAATCCCCATAATAGGCCCGGGGCCACCCACCACAGTACGCACATTGGGATGGAGTTTTTTCACCATTTTTAATATAAAAAGTGTTGCAGGCCAGGTTGAATTGTATAGAGAACAACCAACAACTTGGGGAGTGTTTTTTTTGAGTAGTTGGAGGAGAATCTCCTCTATACGTCCATATAGTTTAGCGAACAGATCATCAAAGGCGGTAACATCAAAAGCTGCCATGAATGTATCGTGAGGTGCACCGTTTACATTGACAATCTCAGCACATAGCTCTTTATAGTTGGGTTCATCTTTCATAAAAAGATATACCAACTGGTGTAAAGCTAGAGTCTCTGTGCCGTTACGAGCTATGTTCCAATTTTTCCATTGGGGAAACTGTCGTATCCCAATCTCAAAATACTCCTTTTGCACACTGAAAACATCACCAACCATATTATAATCAAAGAGGGCTATTTGGTGACCGTGTGGCTCACAGTAGGCTTTAAGAGAAGATATTCCTAGAGGAACACATACCGGGTCCCAAAAATGTGGAACAATTAAAAGTGCTTTTGCCATGTGAGAAACCTTAGCCGTAAAAAATATTGCAATATCT
Source organism: Magnetococcales bacterium (assembly GCA_015232795.1). Lineage (GTDB taxonomy): Bacteria > Pseudomonadota > Magnetococcia > Magnetococcales > JADFYX01. The sequence goes on along the minus strand of JADFYX010000143.1, from coordinate 2,345 downwards.
CAATATAACAGTAATTTCTACCAAAATCCATTCTCACAAGTATAAGAGTGTGTGCATTGTTTATTCAAAAACCGCATCCTGAGGTATGCCTGCATTTTGCAACCTTTGTAAATCTTTTGCCAATTGTGGACCGATAGTGCCATATTTTTTTTCAAACTTAATTACCCCTGCATAATCCCCATCTCCTTGCAGACGTAATATGATGGCAATTAGTGAAGATAGTGCAGCCTCCATACGTTTGGGGTCTATGCGGTATAGCCCTTGGGGCGAACGTATAAAAACCTTTTTTTCTTTGAGATAATTAAAACGGATAAGGTTGGCTCTCGCATGGGAACTGCTACTTCCAAAACGGATTGAACGAAAAATTGAGGTAAACGATGTTACTAAAGAGTCCAACAGTTTATCCCTTGGCCACCCCTCTTTTTGCTGTAGTTTAGCAGCGATAAAAAGTCCCAAGGCATCGGCCTTACCCTCTTCAACCATCCAACTGTTCTCTTTTAAGGCACTCTCAACACTATTTTTGGATACAACCAACTTTTTCACCCCCAACCCGTGGGCAATTTCATGGTACATGGTGTTGTTAAAAAAAGCCTGCAAGCTGACATGATCAAGTTGGGATGGCTCAATAAGCAATCTAGCCATAGGTTTGACTATATGGTTGAATTTAGCCTCCATAGCATTTTTAAGCTGTAACCGCCTAGAACCTGCTATTAACTGGACCTCGGCATCATTTGGTAGATGGACGGCAATGGCACGGGTAGCTGAGGCATCACCAGCATAGAGGAGAACATCATAAACACCAAGATCAGACTCAGCACCGGGGGAGTCCTGTTTATATGCTTGGGGTACAGGTAACTGCTTTTGCCAGCTTGGCAGCAGTTTGGCGTACATCTCCAACTTTTTGCTCCAAGCCATATCTTTTAACAGTACAAATGCTTCATGAGCTGCCTTATATCCCAACTTGTCCTCATATATTTCTATGGGACCGATAATAATATCCAGCAAATTATTTTTCATCGCCATCCAGGCAAAATCACTGGCTTGGTAGTCATCGTTTAAGAGGGCATCTGCCCTGAGAATTAGATAACGTTTAAAACCTGGATCTTGGGCCAGCCCGGAAGCCTTGCGCAGTTTTTCGGCTGCAAGTTTATGCTCAGTTGCAAAAAATTGATGGTACGGTATGGAGATAAGTTTACCGTTGGCACTACGACGCACCATAGTGTAAGGACTTATTAAAGCTGGATTATCTTGCCCTGCAACCTCAAGCTCCCTCTTATCCATATCGGCAGGATAAAAGTTAGCCCCAGGGGGTTTTATGCCACCTTTTGCAAAAAGAGGCTTGTCACCACTATATCTATCCCATGGGCCATAATGAATTGCCAAGAGCTTCTGGATTGATTGCTTTGGCCATTTGGCAAAAAGTTTATCACGACTGCCATATGCCTGCTGCCAGAAGATATCATCCATTATCATGGCTGCATCCCTTAGAAGAGATAACATTTGACGTTGATTTTCACTTAACTGGGAAAGGTCGGTCTTTAGCTTGACTGCAACAAATTTTTTAAGGTTTGCATTGATTTCATCATCTGTAGGCATGCTGTTTTGGGCAGCACTAGCTACGGAGAGTATGGATAACGATAATATAAAAGTGAGGTACAGTGATAAGGCTACAGTTTTTTTCGAAATAAAACTGGGGAGATAGTTTTTATAAAAGATATTGGTCAGAGTGTGGTTATCCGACATTTGCAAAAAATTCTCCACCTTGCATTATATTTTTTCTATTTTAAAACAGTTTTTTCAGCCATGAAAACCCACTAAATCCTGTCTCAGGGGTTTGCACTTCACAGCTCTCTTGCTGCCATTGCGGTACTGAATCAGGTTTTATTCTGGTTAGCACCCTCCAAGGGACTATCCCCCCCTGGCCTCCACAACCACAACCTGCTCTGCGAGGATGAAAAATTTTGATTATCTGGGGGTCGGATATTTCCTGCACATATAGCAAAGTGCTCCACACCCCTTTCTCTTCTCGAAGTATCTCTTCCAACAACTCCTCCAGATAACAGCCAGCATCGGAACCATCCACACTGCGAAGTCGATCTTGGTTGGCAGGATCAACTATATACCACTCATTATATGTAGCCACCGCTGCTGCCAGATGCCACGCATCTGCCATACGTATAATACCATTGTATCGACCATTTAACCTTTGGGAAAATGAGGTAGAAGGTGCTGCAACTGCGCTATCACTGCTCATTATATTTTTAATCCTTATTACTATCTTACATTTTTTATTTTTATAGTGTAATCAGACTCTATTGCCATATAGATAAGAAAGATCCCTTAGT
>JADFYX010000142.1 GCA_015232795.1 Magnetococcales bacterium | reverse complement strand
CCACCAAAAACCAACAACCAACCTGCTGAATAACCAAAACTTTGTAAAAGCAGGTCAGAGAGATAGGCTCCTGTCTCTCCCCCTAAATTATTAAGGGGTCCATCACCAGTCTGATTAAAAGAGGGATCCCTTGGTGAATAGGAGAAAAGAGCTATTGCTAGATAAGCGGTAAAACAGAGCAGAAGAATTCCCAGCCCTTCACGAACTCTTTTCTGGCGACGCATGCGCATTTCTTCTTTATCTTGACGGTATTGATTGCTACGGGCAGCCATCGATCACATCTCCATAACCAAAGGAATTACCACAGGTCTACGACCTAAACGCTTCTTAAAAAATCTTCGCAACGCCCGTTGTGACAACTCTCGCACTCCAGCCGCCTCATCTTCACGAAAATCCATAGCCTTAGGACCCATCTGTAAAGCTTCCTCAACAGCCTCTTTAGCCTCTTCCAATAGCTCTTGGCTCTCATCTTCATAGACAACACCACGAGTCAACAGCTCTGGGCGTTGCAAAACATCTCCACTGGATTTTTCTACTACCAAAACTACAACCACCATACCATCTTCGGACAGATAAAGCCGATCACGCAAGACAATATCACCAACATCCCCTACCCCTTTGCCATCAACAAATACCCGGCCCGAAGGGACTTTATCAACTATTTGAATGGTTTTACCATCCAAAACAACCAGGTCACCATTTTCTGCCACTAGAGTATTCTCTTTAGCTACCCCCATTTTAATTGCTAAATTCTTATGGCGGTGAAGATGCCGTGGCTCCCCATGTATAGGGATAAAAAATTGCGGCCTGGTTAAAGCCAACATTAGCTTTAAATCCTCCTGAGGAGCATGACCAGATACATGAATTTCTGGTACATTTTTTTCATGTATCACCTCAGCACCAATACGAAACAGCATATTTATCAAGACCCAGATAGTTCTCTCGTTACCAGGAATAAATTTAGAAGAGAAAATAACCACATCCCCTGACTGCACAACCACCTCTTTATGCTCACCAGCCGCAATCCGCACCAAAGATGAGTTTGGCTCACCCTGGCTTCCAGTAGAGATTAACACCAACTTATTGCGTGGATAGCTGTTAAACTGTTTTATATCAACAATAGTATCTGGGGGTATATGCAGATAGCCCAACTCTTTTGCTGCACGTACGTTGTTGATCATAGAGCGACCATTTAAAACCACCTTACGCCCCACAGAGACTGCCACAGAAATAATTTGTTGAATTCGCTGAATATTTGAAGAGAATGAAGCTACAATCAATAGACCCTCAGCCCTTGGGAACAGCTTTTCAAAAACCGGGGTAATTTCTCTCTCAGATGTGGTTGCGCCAGAACGGGTAATATTGGTGGAGTCCGATAACAGTGCTAAAACTCCCTTTTCCCCATACTGAGCAAAAGTGTGGAGATCTGTAGGTCGGCTGTCTATAGGGGTGTGATCAATTTTAAAATCACCAGTATGGATAATAGTGCCAAGGGGGGTAGTAATGGCTAGTGCAGAGGCATCTACGATTGAGTGTGTCACCTGTATAGGACAGATATTAAACGGACCAAGTTGAAACTTTTCCCGATTTTGCATGGGTATCATGGTGGCTCTACCCAAAAGATCGTGTTCCTTAAACTTGCCTTTCAGCAGTGCCAGTGTCATGGCTGTACCATAAATTGGCCCCTCTAAATCAGGCCAGATATGGGGTAAAGCCCCTATATGGTCTTCATGACCATGGGTCAAAACAAAGCCGACAATATCATCTCGATGTTCCACCAGAAAACTGGTGTCAGGAATAATAATATCAATTCCTGGGGTATCATCGTTGGGAAAGGTTAAGCCACAATCTACTATTAAATATTTGCCAGCATAACCGTAAACCATAAGGTTCATGCCTATCTCCCCAAGTCCACCTAAGGGGATGATCTCAAGAGAAGATTGCTTAGTGGGGTTCATCATAATTCAGCCTCTGCCTCGGCTTCTGCTCGCGCTCGGTTTGCCTCAAACCGACGACCAATAACGATTGAAATTTCATACATTAACATAATGGGTATGGCCAAAAAAACCTGTGTGAATGGATCTGGCGGGGTTAAAATAGCTGCTGCAACAAAGGCCAAGACAATATTATATTTTCTTTTGGCCACCAACCCAGCCGTGGAAATTGCCCCCGCTTTAATGAGCAATAGCAGACCAACCGGAAGCTCAAATACCAGCCCAAAAGCAAAAATTAGCTTGATAACCAAGCTCAAGTACTCTTTTAGAGATGGCAATGCCTCGATAGTGGGTGTAACGAAGCCTAAGAAAAATTTAAATGCAAGAGGAAAAACAAACTGATAGGCCAATGCTCCACCAAGAAAAAACAGTATTGGTGTAATGATTAAAAATGGGAGGAATATCTGTTTTTCATGTTTATAAAGACCGGGAGCAACAAATAGCCAAAACTGGGACAATATCACCGGGAAAGACAAAAACAGACCTGCAAAAAATGATACTTTTATGTAGGTAAAAAAGGCTTCGTGGAGACCTGTATAGATCATTTTGGCATCTGGACCCAAAACTTTACGCAAAGGGATGACCAGAAAAGTAAAAAGCTCTTCGGCAAACCCATAACAGGCTAAAAATCCTATGAGAATTGCCAATACTGAGACAATTAGCCGATTTCTTAATTCAATAAGATGCTCTACTAATGGGGCTTTCTGGGATTCACTTGATTCCATTGTCATGGCTTAAAGATCACTCGATTCTTTTTTCTTAGGCTCTGCATGTTTGGGAATTGGACCATAAGGGTCTTCATCCTCATCAATATCATCGTCATACCCCTTAAAGTCAGGGTGGGGACTATCATTCTGCTTTGGGTTTTGCAAATTTGGATTTACACTTAAATTTTTATCCATCTCTTGCCTAACCTGCATGTCAAACTCGTCCAGGTTTACCGTATCCCGAACTTCACTCACAAACCGCTGTACTTGGCGCAGGCCTTTTGCCAGCCCACGAGCCACCTCGGGTAGTTTGTCTGGGCCAATGACCACCAGTGCAACTATAACAATAACAAATATTTCAACCCAACCCATTCCCAACATAATATATGCTCTTCTGAACTAAGGAGCAGGGGCTTTTTAAAAAATAAATCTGACCATATCGCAACATTATTACTTTGCCTAGCTATGTGTAATAAAACGGATACACTCAAGGCTAGCTTAAAGCACAACATGATGGACAAATTTATTTTTTAATAGACCATTGACCCTTAAAATCAGGACTCCCCCTTCTTGGTTTGATCTTCTGTGGCGGTAGGTGCAGCCTGATCAGCAGAAGCTGACTCTATGGTTGCTTTTTCCTCTTCAGCCATAGCGTCTTTAAAGCTTTTCACACCTTTCCCCATATCTTTCATCACCTTGGGGAGCTTTCCAGCACCAAAAACAACCAAAACAATGACCAGGATGATGATCAACTCGGTGGCTCCCAATCCAAACATATCGCTAGAACTCCTATTTAAACTTAATATTGACCGAAAAATCGGCACACTTTTTTATACTATAAATAAACCTAGCCATACTACATTAAGCAGATACTTAACGCTAGCTAGGAAATATTTATTCTATCCGTCTTTTGTCTGACAGATTATTTTTTTGACAATTTATTTCAAGTTTCTATTGATGTATAGCAAACCGATGCACCGCTAACAGATGTACGGCTAAGATTTCAGTAACCGCAAAAACTCAGAGGGATACTTTTTATTGAGTGGAGTAGAAATTTTTCCTGATCGACTTACAGTTTTACAAAAAGAGGAGATAATTTCAGCATCAAGATTGTCACGTTTTTCATGACATTTAAGCACTAAATAAGCTTCTACCAGATTTTTAAACATCTCTTCTGCACCCGGATCGCTGTTAACATCAGGGTGATATTTACGAGCCAGGTCCCGAAAAGCCGTCTGGATTCCTTTGGCTGTGGCATTCTTTGCCACACCTAAAACCTCATAATAATCTGTTAACTCTTTATTTTTATCCATAGCTTATCAACCTACACTATTTATACCACAAAAAACAAAAAAAGGGGCTAGAAAATAATCTAGCCCCTTTTAAATTAAACAAACATGGTTACTTAAACAGCTACCAAAGCAGAAGAACCCTCTTGGTGTAGAACCAATTTGGCAATTCGTTTGGTGTGCAGATAGATCCGCTTGTAGTTCTCCAGGATATCGCTCTGGAATGTAAAGACTGCCATCTCTTTACCTGTGACTTTGCCACTGGAAAGTAGTTGCTGATGACGCTCTAAAACAAGCTTATCCATACCATCAACAATATCGTCTTCAAGTTTTAAGACCATTTTTGCTGCATCTGGACGGTCATGCTCATAAGCTACCAAAGCAGAATGGAAAGCTTTGACAATCATCTCTTGGAAACCAGTTAGAGTAGCAATAGCCTCTTTGTCAAGATTAACCTGACGAGCGGCACAGACCTCTGAAAGATGGTAGAGATGGGTCTCAACAATATCACCAATATTCTCAAGTTCAGTGATAGTTGTCATAGCTGCCATAGCTTCATCGGCACTCTCCTCAGAGATGTTTGCTTGACCGATACGTGACAGATATTTGGAAATTTCACCATAAAGAATATCAACTTGATCATCTTTATCACGCACACCAACCATATGATCAACATTACCTGTGTATACTCCAGCAGGAATCTCCTTGAGCATATTTTCAACAACTTCACCCATACGGCTAGCTTCACGGCGAACCATGCTTAAAGCCAGAGGTGCTGTGCTCAACATACCTTCATCAAGGTATTTATGTTTGAAAGCAGCTTGGACATCTGCAGCGGCTTCGTCTGCGGTCTTATTTGGAACCAATTTAGTTACAATAGCTGCAAACTGGTTGACAAAAGGAATAGCAACGATGGTATTTACCACATTGAAAATGGTGTGAGCGTTAGCAATCTGACGGGGAACCTCAGCAGATAGTTTGGCTGCACCTGTAAGAGCTGTATCTGGGGATAGAGCTATAACAGCATCTCCCAACTGATCAATAAAGGCTATCCATAAGACAACACCGAAGACATTGAACAGTAGATGGACAACCGCTGCCTGTATCGCTTCACGACTTTTACCAATACAAGCCAAAAGTGCAGTTACACAGGTACCAATGTTAGCACCAAAGGCAAGCGCGATACCTGCTGGCAGTGTAACAAACCCCTGACCCGCCATAACAATAACCAAACTGGTGGTTGCCGACGAGGACTGCACCAACCCGGTAAATGCCGCGGCTACAAGGATACCCATAACTGGGTTCTCCATGGATTTCATGAGATCCAAGAATGGCTCATAGCTACGCAGAGGTTTCATTGCAGAACTCATAACGCTCATGCCGTAGAAAACAAGACCAAGACCCAATAGAGTCAAGCCCCAGTTCTTCAGCTTGTCGTCTTTTGCCATGATGCTGATCATGAAACCACCAAACACCATCCACAACGCATATTTGGTTACTTTAAAGGCCACGATCTGTGCTGTGATCGTTGTACCAATATTAGCACCAAAAATAACGCCGATAGACTGGGATAGGTTCATTAGACCAGCAGTTACAAAACCCACCACCAACACCGTCGTAACTGACGATGATTGCACGACGGAAGTAACCAATGCTCCAGTGAACACCCCAGCAAAGCGGTTGGTAGTCATTTTAGCCAAGACATCCTTCATCTTGTCACCAGCAACTCTCTTCATTGAGTCTGTCATCATATCTAGACCAAAGAGAAAAAGTGCCAAACCACCCAATAACATCTGAATTAACTTACCCCAGTTTACATCTCCCTTAACTGATGCTGCAAAAGCAGCGTCAGAGGTAAGCAAGAAAAACATACTTACCCCAAACATTGCCCAAGCTGCTGGGTTCCTGCGAATTAATTTCATCAAATTTTCCATATTTTCTCCCTAAAGCCACAAAAAAAGATTACTGACACCAAAATATATCTAACATTCGTTAACACAATTAATGAATTTTTGTTTTTTTACCAAAGAGATATTGGGGGAAATTGTTAAATATTTTACCTCCAAAATTACCTTTTTGTGAAATTAAGAGGCAATCAACTCCATAAAATGCTGCAGTTCTTAAAATTGCAGCCCCATTATGTACGTCCGTAACTTGATCTAGACAAAATATTTTTGGAACTTTTCCACAAACAACTTGATCATACAACCATGCGACATCAAAGATTTCAGTCGCTGAAGTAACAAGAAACATTTGAGAAGGTATCCTCTGATAGGTAAATCCAAATTTTTTATAATAATCCTTTACTCTTACGTTTTTAGCATCAACAAAAAAACCTACTATTCCAGCATTCTCAGAGATGGTAATAACTCTTTTTACAGCGTTGATAATCATGTGTCTGCATAATCCTTGGTTTTGTTTGCCTATGGCGACTGCAAGTCGAGCTAATTTTACAGCAGGTAATTGTCCTTTATACTTCTTGGAAAATTTAGATGGTAATTTT
>JADFYX010000141.1 GCA_015232795.1 Magnetococcales bacterium | reverse complement strand
AGGCAACCCCATCACAACGCTTACCGCCCCCCACACCCCCACCCTATTGAATACGAAGGCTTAAAACCAAAGGCAAAACCTTGGGCTTTGCCCAAACCCACAAGGGAGGTAATCTCCCTTGACCCATAATAATAAAAGCTTTTTATAAAGTAATATTTTATTTGGTAAATTAAGGATTAAGAGACATCATGTTGTGGTCCACCGTTAAAAAAATTCTCCATATTCCAGAGAAAATGCCACGATTTGTGCAAATCGCCGTGACCAATATCTGCAATAAAGATTGCGGAATGTGCATCCGCTTTCAGGTGCCCATTGAGCAACGCCATCTGAGTTTCGAAGATTTTAAAAAAATTGTCGCCCAGTTCCATGGGCAGGTAGAGGCCGTTACCTTGGTTGGTATGGGTGAACCCTTGGTTTATCCACATCTGTTTGATGCCATTAGCTATTTAAAAGAGCGGGGCATCAAGGCTCGTATAACCACAAATGCAATTTTGTTGAAAAAAAGGGCGGATAAACTCATAGAGGCAGGCTTAGACCATATTCATCTCTCTGCCGAAGATGTGCGAGATACAGTTACTTTAGATGCCATAAAAGATTTTATCCAAAAAAGAGATGCCCACGGCACAGGCAGGCCAAGCATTGTTTTGCAGCCCATACTGTTTGGTGGCGACCCTAAAGAGGGTGGGCGTTCGGTGCAAGATGTCTATGATTTAATAGAGTGGGGGGCTAACAATGGGGTGGATAGGGTTAATATCGCCAGAGTTGATTTAAGAACCGACCCAACTATGCAACGGCCCACTGTTGCAGAAGAAAAAGAGATTTTTAAAGAGTTGGCCCGTCTTAGAAAAAAATACAACATGAGAATTGATTGCCTACAGGATCAGGTGTTCAATGGAGTTGCTGGTTTTGCCTATAAATATTTAAAACATCTTTTGCGTTTGGATAGCTACTGTTACCGTTTTCAAGACTATACCTACATTGATGTAACAGGAAATGTACACCCATGCCCAATTGATATGGAGCAGATTATGGGCAATGTCTTTGAGACTGACCTGCAAGATGTCTGGAAGGGGGAAAAATATTGTGGCCTAAGAGAAAATCAGGAAGCTTATCGGTTTTGCAGAACATGTGACTTTTTAAAGCTCAAGCAGGTAAGCCCCCGATGAAAAAAAAAGTTCTCCTGATAAACCCCCGCAAAGGGTGGCGACCGGCTTTAGGGCTGCTCTATATCGCTAGCTATCTGCGAGATGGTGGTTATGAAGTAAAGGTTATTGAATTTATTGATGAGGATTTTTTCCCCGAGGAAAACGGCCCCCTCTGGCAAGAGCTCCACGCTTATGATGCCGATTTTATCGGCCTTGGCGTAATAAGCTGGAACCGTCGTGTTGCCAAGGGAATTATTGCTAAAATACGCCGTGAAACCAAAGATAAGGTTATAGTTTGTGGTGGCAAAGATCCCAACTTTAAACCCAGTTTTTATCTTGAAAACGGGGTAGACTATGTGGTCTTTGGCGAGGGTGAAGAGACTATAGTTACTCTCTTGAACACCTTAAACAGACCTGACCAAAATGTGGCAGAGGTTAAAGGTATAAGCTATATAGCAAATGGTGAGATGGTAACAACCCCACCAGCCCCTCTCATATCCATGGATAATCTGCTTTTTCCCGCCTTGGATCTGGTGGATTTTGACCACTATACCGATATTCGTTTAGGGGGCATACCGGGCCATTTTATAAAGACAGGTTTTATGATGGCAAGCCGGGGTTGTCCTTACTCTTGCCGTTTTTGTACCGATCCGGTCCGGGTGCGCTATCGGGAACGCTCCATGGATAATGTTATCGACGAGATAAAATGGCAGATACAGAGTTGGAATATCCAAGGTATGGTTCTGCTGGACGATCTTTTTTATTATCAAGATGATAGGGTAACTGAATTTTGCCAAAGAATAATAAAAGAGGGTATTAAGCTTAAATTTTATGCTCAGGCCCGTGCCGATAGAGTTGGCAGCCCCCAAACTTTAGCTTTGATGAAAAAAGCTGGTTTTATTCAAATTGCCATAGGTATTGAGTCTGGCTCCCAGCGGATGCTTGATATAATGGATAAGCGCACTCAGCTTGCCACAATGAAAGATGCAGTACGTAAGGTTGAGGAGGCAGGCATCTACTCATATATATTCTTGGTTGTGGGTTTTCCTGAAGAGAACCAACAAGATCTGCAAGAGACGGCAGATTTTCTCGCAGAGGTAAAACCCTCTTTTACTACGGTAAACTATTTTATGCCAATGCCGGGTACAGAATATTTTAATGAAGAGGATAAAAATGCCCTGGAAGAGTTGACCTTTTCGTTGACGGAAAACCAGCAAGAGTTCCACTCTGAAATACCCCGTGAGGAGATTATTCGCTTTCGCAATACCTTTTTATCCCTGGCCCAAAGAAATGCCAATTTAAACCTGCTGCGTTATCCATCTTTTTATTGGTGGGTGTTTAAGCTTATGTTATTTCAGCCAATGGTACTGTTGCGTGGACTATACAAACAAAAAACCCAGAAGGCCTACACCAACTATTTTGAAGCCATACGTACTGCCATGATTAACAACCGGATTTACGGTATATAGATGGGTATTGAATCTTATCTTTGCGAGCTTCCCAAAAATGGAGTGGTATATTTAAGCCCCATACCGGATAGTATCGCCCCCCAATGGGGTGAGTTTCAATTACGGGAAAAGGCTTTTTGGCAGCACAAGATAACCCAAACCGACTACAGACCCGACCCGGTATCCAACTTTAAACCGTTTCTTGGTCATTGGCAGATTGCCCCCCAATTTTTTAAAGAGAGAGCAGTTTTAGAGATAGGAACCGGGCCGTTTGGTTTTTTTGCAGCCATTGCTATGATGGACCAAGATTGCGTGCCTGATGAGCTTGCCTTGATGGACCCGTTAATGGATTTTTACCAACAGTTCGAGCTGTTTAATTATATGCCAGATAAAAGTGTGCGTTTGCAAGCACCAGGAGAGAACATCCCTTTTCCCGACAATCTATTTGATTGCATCGTCACCACAAACACCATAGACCATGTTGCCAATTGCGATATTTTTTTACAAGAGGTGGGCCGGGTATTAAAAGAGGATGGTGTTCTGCTTTTTTCCGTTCATACCTTGGCAAATTTTGCAAAACCATTAAAAACTCTCATAAAACATCTGGATAAAAACCATCCTTATCATTTTAACAGCGATGATGTTGCAGCTCTTTTTGCAAAAAATGGTTTTACCCTTAAGCAAGTTATCTCTGTGCCCATGCATGAAGAAAACTTTATTCCCTCTGATGCCAGCATTAAACAAAAGGCTGTTTATGCAGTGGGATTTAGGCTAATGAATACTCTTTACGGAACTGCTACTCTTAATAAAAAATGAAAATTTTATTATTAAACCTACCCCACGATCTGGACGACCCAGATAACTGCGACTCTTTAGTACAGCCCTATGGCTTGGTTGTGTTATCCAGTTTTTTAAAATCCAAATGGTGGGATACCACACTTTATGATGCCCACGGCTATGGAAATAATGGTCAGGAGATTCTTGACTATATCGTTAATCTAAAACCGGATTTTATTGGTTTAACAGTATACACCTGCCATCTACCACAAATTGTAGCTTTTTTAAGTAAAGTAAAAGAACATCTACCAGATACTGCAACTGTTCTTGGTGGACCACACCCATCTTCCCATGAGTATAAGTCTCTGTTATTACAGAATAGCTGTGTTGACTACTGTGTAATAGGAGAGGGTGAATGGACCCTGCACGAACTCCTTTTAGCCCGGCAAGATGGTAAGAGTATAGAAGGTATTAAAGGTCTGGCCTATCTAGAAGGTGATGAGGTTAAATATGCTGGTTCCCGTGATTTTATTCACGATTTGGATGCATTGCCATTTGGTGACTGGGAATCTCTGCCCATGGATAACTATTGGGCGGTAGCCTGTGAGAAAAAAAATCTGGTAAATATACTTTTTAGCCGGGGTTGTGTGGGGCGCTGCTCTTTTTGTGCAGCACGGGTAACACTGGGTGGGGTCACCAGAAGCCGCTCTCCTGATAGCATAATAAGAGAGATTGCCCATTTATATGAAAACCACCATGCGCGGGAGTTGGCAATTAACGATGCCACCTTTAACACAGATAATGTATGGGCTGGGCAAGTTGCCCAAAAACTGATTGATTATAATAAAAAAGATCTTGTCTGGACCTGTAACCTAAGGGCTGACAATATGGACCTTGAAACCCTTAAGCTGATGAAAAAAAGTGGTCTTACATCGGTGTTTATTGGGGTAGAGTCTGGTGACGATGCCATGCTTGCCTCCATTCAAAAAGGTACTACGGTTGCCATGATACGCGAAGCCTTGGCTATGCTGGATGAGGTGGGGATAAAGGTCTATTGCGGGTTTATTTTGGGACTACCAGGAGAGACCGAAGAGTCTATACAGCGCACCTTGGCCTTTTCCCGTGAGCTGAAAAAATATTCCGTGGCTTTTTCCCTGGCTACCCCTTTTCCCGGTACGGTTCTCTATCGCAAGGCCCAGGAGGAGGGGTTTGTAGTTGATGATTGGGCGCACTTTGATTATCACGGCATTCCATATGTTACCAAGGGGTTAACAAGAGATCAGCTATCATCGTATTATAACAAGACGGTGTTAAGATACTATCTTAGCTTCCATTTTTTAGTCCGGCAGGTAAAGCAGTTACGTTCTTGGATGCAGTTTAAAAAGACCTTGCGCTTAGGCTATCGTATTTTGGTGGGTAGAAGGAAAAAATTAAAACAGATTCAAAAATCCTCACTCACTTTGTCTGAATAGTTAATAGTCGAGCCTGAAAACCCGAGAATGACCCCAAGGAACCCTTGCACCTAGATTTGGCAGTTGTTACCACACACCACCAACTGCCAGATCTAGGATAAAATAAAAAACATGATATAAATGGACGAAAGCACACCACATATAGTAGATATCAGTGACCAAGATATAGAACCTTTATGTATCTACATGAAAAACTTCCGTGGCAGAGGATCAGATCGCAAGTTTTGGCAGACCCGTTTTGCCCACTGGTGGCAAAATAATCCTTTTTACAAACAAGGTATGATCCGTGGTAAATTGCTGCGAGATGGTGGTGATATCGTCGGTTTTGTCGGTACAATTCCCGTACCTGTGCAGATAGGTGGTGAGGAGATAATCGCATATATAAGCTCTTCATGGGGGGTGAAACCCCAATATCGCAAAAGCTCCATGAAACTATTAGCACGCCTTTTAGTCACAATAAAAAAGAGTGAGCACCCCTATATTATCAACAACCCCCTGGCAAACACCGATATGTTTTATAAGCTTTTGGGGCTGCGTAAATTACCAACCTGCTTTACTAAAAAATATACGATATTCAACGGTCCGTTAGCCCGTTTTTCCTGCCGATTGCCTGCCGATAGCACCCCAAAGTGGTTGCGTATGTCTATCTCTGCCATAGAAAAACGGCTCTATCCCCTTGGTGACAATGCAACACTACGGGTAGAAAAAATCAGCAAAGCTGGTGAGGAGTTTGATAAGCTTTGGGGGCAAAGTCGCCACAACATTGTTAATACCAAATCTCGCAGTGCTGCCAGTATCAACTGGTACTGCTTTGGCAATAAAACCTACAATAACAAACTTCTTTTTGCTGTTTACGCTCAAGATTGTCTGGTGGGATATGCTATTTTCAGGGAGAGCAGGCAGAGTGGTGGATCATTCTTGGAGTGTCTGGATATTTGGTGTGACAACCAAGATGCTGACAGCATTTCCGCCCTTTTATCTTATGTGCTGCGTTATTCAAGTAACCAGTACTATCATGGCATTGTAACCTTCGACTATGCTGGGACTTATGGTTGGCTCTCAGGCTGTAAGAGCTTTGCGGTAGAAGAGAAGAGTGTATCGGGTTTTTATCAACTGCCGCAAAACCTTAAACAGACCATAACTGTAGATAACAGCTATTATGTCTTTGCAGAGGGTGATGTGGGGATTTAGCTAATGCATTTATTTCACAAGCTCTCTGGTTAAAAGATAGAACTGCTGGTTGTCGGTGTCTTGGGTTATAAAACCGTGGCGGTGATAAAATGCAATAGCTGCTTGGTTTTTCACGTGAACATGTAGACTTAGAGCTGGTAGATCCGTTGCTGCCATATAGTGGTTTAACAGCTGCTCCCCAACTCCTTGGCTCTGTGCTGCATCATCTACTGCAAAACGTGCTAGATAATAGCTCTCTTTTGGTGGGGCAGTTAGTTCATGGGTAAAAGCAGGTAGCTTTATATCCAGGCTTTTTTGCAGTGCCAGAAGCCCTAAAAGCTGGCGCATTTTCAGCTCCTTGGCAGGATATGCAATATAAGACCCTATAACATTTTTGCCCAGCAACAGGGTATAACCGTGTTGCAGTTCACTGTTTTTTTTACCAAGCAGGCTGGCAATATGGGGAGAAATAGTGGCAATGGGTACCCCAAACCGTTTGTAGAACTCCGGTACCGCAGAGTAGACCAAACGGGCAACGTGGAG
>JADFYX010000140.1 GCA_015232795.1 Magnetococcales bacterium | reverse complement strand
TGTTGGCTTTGCAGGTTAAGCAGTTTTTGGGCGTGTTGTTGAACTTTTACCTCTGTTTTATAAGATAAAATATTAAGAACTGTCAGCAGAATTGCCAAGCTGACAAGAATTGTTGCAGCAGACAGGATATTTTTTTTTGGGAGGAAATGGGGGCGGAGGAAATTTATCTCTTGTTGCATCATCCACCTACACTTGCTTGGCGGTTTAGCAATGCTGCACCTATTGCTGGCAGTGCCTCTATTAAATCTTTTTTCGCTAAATCCCGTGGAATATCTATAAACTGTTTTATATCAAACTCTTTTACCACAAGGTCTAAACGTGTAGACAGAGCAGTTTGTAATCCTGGCAGTGGTTGTGTACTGGGCAGTAGGTAGAGCGCAGTAATTGGGGGTTGCTCGAAGGATCCCACAAAAAAATCCATGGTACGCCTTACCTCCAAGGCCACCTCATCTTGGGAGGCAGAGCAAAAGCTGTTCTGCTCTTCAATAAGCGATATGGAATTTATAATTGTTCTGGCAATGTAGAGGGTCTGCTGTTTGATGATCAGAAGCAGACCGCCTTTTCTATCTAACTGCAACAGTCCCAAACCGCTGGACTGTTCTGGCAGTTGAGCAGTCAAGGGTATAAGGGATAGTTCGGGAATGGTAATATTGTCTAGATTAAGGCCGCTGTTGACACTCAAATGGCTCCACTTTTTAATCGTGCTGTTTTTTGCTGCGGCAACATAGATACGCCCAGACTCTGCCCCTTTCTGTTTTGCTGGTATGTCAAATAGCTCAACTACCATCTCCGAGGCTGGCTCTACTATGTGCTCTTGGATTTGCCACTGCATAGCAGCTTGCCACTCCTCTTTGGGGGTATCAGGGACATCTAAAGGAAAAAGCTGGTAATCTTGTTGGTTTAATACCATGGATGTAGGGGTGTTGCGCAGCTTATATTTATTAACAACATCTGCAATTGTCGCACTGCTCGAGGTTACGTTTTGCAGGCAGATGCAGAGGGTAAGCTGGGGTCTGCCCTCACTATTTTGGCGGATAGTGACAATGTGCGCTCTCTTTGGTGAAAATTGCACGCAAGCCCGGTCACTACCTCTCCTATTGGTAATAGGAGAAAAAATATTTGCTAAAAGGCCCATAATTCATAAAATATCCGGGTTAGGATTTGATCCATAAAGAAATTATTTTATCTAATAAATTATTGATACGCTTAATTAACTTACTCTTATGTAATTGATAAGGCAATTTTTAAACCAATAAAAACAGAGGTGTTTTGTTTTATTGACCTCTAATTATAAGTTGAATTTATTAATGGTTAGTTGCAAAAAATGATTATTAGTGGTAATGGTTGATGGTTTTGCACTGTTATTATACTTATGACCTAGTAACTGACTTATAACGAAGAGAGAGATATCAAGATGGCCAACGTCGTTATTGTGGGAACCCAATGGGGTGATGAGGGAAAAGGTAAGATTGTCGATCTACTTACGGAGTCGGCTGATACTGTCGTCCGTTTTCAAGGGGGGCATAATGCTGGGCATACCTTGGTCATTGAGGGTAAAAAATATATTTTACATCTAATCCCGGCCGGAATTCTTCGTTCTGGTAAAGTTTGGGCTCTTGGTAATGGGGTGGTTTTAGACCCAGCCGCTCTTATAGAAGAGATTAGTAAGTTGGGTGAGCAAGGGATTACGGTGAGTGGTAGCTCCTTTAAAATTTCTTCTCTTACCAACCTGATTATGCCGTACCACCGTGAGTTGGATCAGGCTCGTGAAAAACGTAAGGGCAAAGGTAAAATAGGTACAACAGGCCGGGGTATTGGTCCTGCTTATGAAGATAAAGTTGCCCGTCGTGGTATTCGCATGGGCGATCTTTATAACCAGCAGGTGTTTGAGTCTAAATTGCGGGAAAATCTAGCCTACCATAACTTTATGTTAGAGAACTACTACGACTCGCAAACTTTTAACTTTGAAACCGTCCGTGATGATTTTATGCGTATGGCTGAAGTTCTTGCTCCATATGTTGATGATGTCGCACTAATTCTTTCTAAAGATATTGCAGCAGGCAGGTCTATTCTTTTAGAGGGCGCGCAGGGTACCATGCTGGATGTAGAGCACGGAACCTACCCATTTGTTACCTCTTCCACCACTGTTGCAAGTAGTGCATGTAGTGGGGCAGGAATTGGTCCCACAGCCATTGATTATGTTTTGGGTATTGTTAAAGCCTACACTACCCGGGTTGGTAGTGGTCCATTTCCTACTGAGCTATTTGAAGATGTAGGTGCGCATCTTGCTAAAGTTGGTGGTGAGGTGGGCGCAACAACAGGTCGTGCCCGTCGTTGTGGCTGGTTTGATGCGGTGGTGGTTAACCATTCTGCACGGGTTAACGGTTTAACCGGCCTGGCTCTTACAAAATTGGATGTTTTAGACGGTTTAGAAACTTTAAAAATTTGTGTTGCATATGAAAGAAATGGCATGCGTATTGATACTATGCCAACAGATGCCTCTACCCTTGAGGCGTGTGTACCCATATATGAAGAGATGCCTGGTTGGTCAGGCTCTACAGTTGGCTGTAAAAATATGGATAGTCTGCCCCAAGAGGCGCGGAATTATATTCGTCGTCTTGAGGAGTTGGTGGGAACCCCAGTTGCAATTCTCTCCACAGGACCCGACCGTGAAGAGACCTTGATTATAGATAGCCCATTTGGTAAGTAGGCTTTATATAGACAGTTACATGATCTAACAAAAAAAATCGTAGGAGCAAGCTTGCTCCTACGATTTTTTTTGTTGCGACTAAATGAAATTATAAAAAACTTCTACACGCTCTCTTTGAACACCTCTTCAACAATCTCTTTGTAGCGTTTTTTGGCTTCTGCTGTCGCAGTACGAGCCTCATCCTCAAATTTTGATACTTGGAAAAAGGCACCGCCCAACAGTTTGATGGCTTTCATGCCTCCCAGGTTTTTAATGGCAACAGCGATCATTTTTCGCCCGACTGCGTGGCTTTTCATACGGGCATAAGCTTTCTCAAGCTGGGGTTCATTCTTCTCTAGAATAATACCCATGGCGAGAAGCTTTCCTGCCATAGATGCGCCACGCATAAATCCACATGCCTTAGACAATATTTTAGGTCTACCTTTTTGTTTCAAACTTTTATGAACCAACTTTGCTACAAAGATCTCTGCTGCCTCAGTATCGTCAGTAACATATTTTTCTAACATGGTTATTAGTTGGGTTTCGTCTGCTATTTGGGTCATAGCATAGGCAAGAATGCCACTGGCTTTGTGGTTTTCTGCTGCTGCTGCCAATGCTCGGACCAGTGGTTCAATGGCTAACTCTTTCCGGTTTACCAGGCCAGCAGCCAGAATTACTATACCAGGAGAGGCATCATCTAGAAGTTTCATTGCTTCTAAAAGTTGTTCCATGGTGCCTTTGCCCATAATCTCCATTGCCCAGATTGTTTCAGCCTCTGCCTGCCCTTGTGGAGCGGTGGCTATGGAGCGGATAAGATGGTTGACCGAGCCTTGTTCAGCAATGCTCAAAGCCAGGGTTTTCATTGCCTTGGGGCTTGCTGTAGCATGGCGAAGGGCATCAATTAGGGGGTTGATGCCTTTTTTAGAAGTTATACCATCGACCAAAGTATCGATTAGAGCCACATCATCAGGCTTAATTTTTTGTAGGCTCTCCACCATGTGGAAAGCTTTGGCGTCTGGATGTTTAAGAATAGCTGCGATTAGGTCGGTAATGTCATCAGGATTATTTTTAAAATCTGGGATGACCTCAATCATGTGTTTAAGTTTGTTCTCTGCAATGAAGGTTTCCACGCTTGCTGCCTCTTTTGCCTCTTCTGCTTTTTTCTGGGCTTTAGCAGCCTTTTTTTGGCTCTCAGCAGTGGCGGGTCCTTCTCCTTCCGATTTTGGGGTAAAGCGGGAATTTAGATTTTCTACAGCACCTTCAGCAGTCTCACCCAAGGTATTCTCCAGGGTGGCACGAATTTTTGCTAATTGTTCCGATGTGTAGATGTCTCGTTCTGCCATGGTCCACTCCTTAAAGACTTCAGAATAGATTCTCTTCAATGATTTGAAGATTTTTATTAAATAACAAACTGCAAAACAGGAAAATTTGCGTAAATTATAATTGTTTTTTGAAAACTAGATCGTTCAATGTTACATTTTTAATATTAGGATGAACAAACTAAATAAAGCATAATTTAATGAATCTGCTGACTATGCCAGAAAAAGATCTGCTTTCCAAGAGTTAACGAGATTTACAATTTTTTTTTGATCGTGCTATCTTTTTATAAATAATAACTGTGAAGGAAAAGTCATGACAGTACAGTCTGCAAAACCTCTTGTGCTATTGGATGATCTGGATGAAGAGCGGTATCAATGTTACATGCAAAGTAAATATTTAGCTGTCGATACTGAAACCTTGGGTCTGCAAGTCAAGCGTGATCGGCTCTGTTTGGTTCAGATGTGTAACGAAGATGGTATTATAACTCTGGTGCAGACAAAAAGTTATGAAGCCCCACGTTTGAAAGCTGTTTTGGAGGCTCAACAAGTGGAAAAAATATTCCACTTTGCCCGTTTTGATCTAGCCACCCTGCGCCACTGGTTGGGATGTCAGGTAGCCCCGGCTTTTTGTACAAAAATTGCCTCTCGCCTTGTGCGTACTTACACCGACGGCCACGGTTTAAAAGATATCACACTTGAGCTTTTGGGTATAGAGCTAGATAAACAGCAGCAATCTTCCGATTGGGCATCTGCTACGTTGTCTAAGCAGCAAATATCCTATGCTGCCTCTGATGTTATCCATTTAATTGAGATGAAACATAAGCTAGTGGCTATGTTGCAACGTGATAATCGAGTTGAGCTTGCAAAAGTTTGTATGGATTTCCTCCCTCATCGGGTTAGTCTGGATTTGGCTGGATGGGATGAAGAGGATATTTTTTCCCACTCTTTCAAGCGTAATTAGTTATGACAAATTGTGGTACAGGATAAAATATGGATATGCGGGGGGTTCCGGTTTTAGTAACTGGAGGGGGTAAAAGAATTGGCAAAGCCTGTGTAGAAGCGTTGGCCCAAGCCCGCGCTTTGGTTGTTATACACTATGGTAGCTCGCAAAAAGAGGCCGAACTTCTCTCAAACAAAATTCGCCAGGATGGTGGTCAGGTTGCAATGCTACAAGGTGATTTGGCAAAACCTGAGGAGGTTGTCTCTATTATGCAACGGGCAGCACAATTTTTTGGTCCTGTGCAAATCTTACTCAACAGTGCAGCTATTTTCAAGCCCGGTTTGTTTAACAACACTGATTTAGCGCAGTGGCATGAACATATAGGTGTTAATCTTACCGCTCCATTTATATTGATGCAGGAGTTTGCCGCTCAACTACCTCCCAAAACTCCTGGTAAAATTATCAACATTATCGATCAACGGATCAAAAGGCCCAGGCCGGGACATATAGCCTACACCACTGCAAAAAGTGGTTTGTGGACATTGACCCAAGTTGCTGCCCAAGAGATGGCCCCCTGGATACAGGTAAACGCCATTGCTCCCGGTCCTATTCTTCCGGCCCCGGAGCAGCCAGAAGATAGTTTTGCTGCAATTGCAAAAGCTACCCCGCTAGCAAGAGCTGGAAGCCCAGAAGATATTGTTAAGGCAATGATATTTTTAATTGAGCACGATTATATCACCGGGGAGATAATTCGGGTCGACGGCGGTGAACATTTACAATAGTCCTAGAAACTATATTCGGTTGTAGCTGTGCAAGCTATTTCTGATGCTTACACAGGGGGAAAAATGGGCAACAACATTGATAAGATAGATATAAAAGATCTGCAGTTGCGATGTGTCATAGGTATACAAGAGTGGGAGAGAAAGACTCTGCAAGATGTCTTGATCAATATCACTCTGTTTACGGATCTGTCAGCAGCAGGCAAAAGCGATAACATTGAAGATACAGTTAACTATAAAACCCTGTGTAAACAGATAATAGCCATGACTGAAGCTTCCAGCTTTTTTTTGGTTGAGATGCTAGCTAGTAAAATTGCCGAATTAGCTCTGGAAGATGAACGGGTTACGACGGTGCAAGTACAAGTGGAAAAACCAGGAGCACTCCGTTTTGCCCGCACAGTAGGGGTCACTATTGTGAGGAGTAGGTAAATCTTGTGGCAACCCCGGTTCTCATAACCTTTGGAGCAAATGTTGACCCCCTAAACAATTTGCTCAAAGGTTTGTCTAGCCTGCATATTGAGATTAAATTAGCCGGAATATCAACCGTTTGGCGCACAAATCCTCAGTCCATACCAAACCAGCCTCTACCGCTTCCATATGTGCCTTGGAATATTTATAACCTTCAGCCGAACCGGAAGGGTTGTCGATTATACCCCAAAGGGGTGGGCCGATAAGAGTTGTGCGTTTGGCACTGGTTAAATCATGACATGCAGTGCAACTTCGGGAAACCCGCTTACCCCGATCAACCTGAGTAACTACTGAAGAAACATTTTGTTTAGCACTGCCAACACTAAACTCGTCTGAAAAAAAACGAAAAAAAACAACAAGAGCAGCCACACCCAGCAGAGTTAGGA
>JADFYX010000013.1 GCA_015232795.1 Magnetococcales bacterium | reverse complement strand
TTAAAGCTCTTCCCCACCGTTATCCTTTCTTGATGATCGACCGCGTCGTTAATGTTGTTGAGGGTAAATCACTGACTGCAATAAAAAATGTTACCTTTAATGAACCACATTTTATGGGTCATTTTCCTGATAATCCGGTAATGCCGGGAGTTTTGATTTTAGAGGCCATGGCCCAGGCAGGTGCACTTTTTGCTGCCAGCAACGATCCGGAATCAACAGAAGGTTGCCTTGTCTATTTCATGTCAATTGATAAAGCTCGCTTTCGCAAGCCGGTTGTTCCTGGTGATCAGCTTAGAATTGAAATAACCCTGTTAAAACGGCGACGGGATATCTGGCGTTTTGCTGGCAAATCATACGTTGCAGACAAGCTGGTTTCTGAAGCTGAATTTATGGCTATGACCAGCAAGGATGCCAAATAAGGTGACAACAAATACTACTTCAATACCAACATCTGCTGCTGATGATGAACCCCTTATCCATCCTTCTGCGGTTGTATCACCTAAATCTCAGGTTGGTGAAAATGTAAAAATAGGTGCTTATGCAGTTATAGGTCCCAATGTGCAACTGCTGGATGAAGTGCAAGTTGGGCCTCACGCTGTCATTGACGGTCATACTACCATTGGCAAAAAAAGTCGTATTTTTAGCTTTGCCTCTATTGGCTTGGAGCCACAAGATATTGGTTATAAAGGCGAACCTACACGGGTAGAGATAGGTGAAAGATGTAATATCCGGGAGTTTGTAAGTATACACCGTGGAACCCATAAAGCTGGTGGCCTTACCAGAGTTGGTGATGATTGTATGATAATGGCCTACTCTCATGTTGCCCACGACTGCCGAGTATCTGACAAGGTAATACTAGCAAATGGTGCTACACTTGCGGGGCATGTGGAGATACAAGAACAAGCGATAATTGGAGGGTTAACAGCTATCCATCAATTTGCCAGAATTGGTAAAAATACATTTATTGGTGGGGCTTCTGCCATATCAATGGATGTTGTGCCGTATGCTTCGGCCGCAGGAAATAGAGCAAAAATAACGGGTGTAAATGTGGTAGGACTTAGGCGCAACGGATATTCTGAAGAGGTTATCAAGGCAATTCGTCAAGTTCACCGTATTATCTTTCGCTCTAACCTGCGATTAGAACAAGCTGTGGCAGAAATTGAAAGCCAGTTCTCTTCTGTGCCGGAAGTACAGTGTGTTCTGGAATTTCTACAGAGTGGTCAGAGGAGTATTTGTCGTTAGGAGAAATCCTAGCCTGGACTAATAACCTGTCCATAAATCAACTCCTAAAACAAAGCTTTAACAAACGTGCAAAATAATGATGCCTCAGCTATAACAACCAATAATCAGGATAGAGTTCTGGCAATACCACCTGTGGGTACGCGTATTGGTTTAATTGCAGGTAGTGGCAACTTGCCATTGGTTTTTGCAAAGGCTGTGCTGGCACAATCCAACGCCAACGGCAACGTTGGGCAGTATCCTCTATTTATTGCTGCTCATGAAGGAGAAGCCAGCAGGGATCTTGCACAATTTGCTGAAGATTTGAAGTGGGTAAAGTTAGGGCAATTTAAAAAAATTGTTCGATACATGCAGAATAAGCAGGTGGAGTGGATTGTATTTGCTGGCGGCATTACCAAGACAAAAATTTGGAAAATACGTCCTGATTCCCTTGCTTTAAAAATAGCATTTAGCTTAGGTAGTCTCCACGATGATCAACTTTTAAGAGCTGTTGCAGGTAAACTTGAGGAGCACGGTTTTACAATTGGATCGGTTACAGATTTTGTACCGGAACTTTTAATTCCCAATGGTGCTCTAAGCGTGGGTATTCCAGATAGTGAACAGTGGAAAGATATTCGTTTTGGTTGGCAAGCAGCAAAAGAGCTAGGTCGTTTAGATATAGGTCAGGGTGTTGTTGTAAAAGGTGGGGTTGTGGTTTCCGTTGAAGCAATGGAGGGAACTGATGCCATGATCAACCGCACCGGACCATTAATTACAGGTTCTAACACTGGATGGGCTAACAAGGGTTCTGCAGTTTTGGTTAAAACAGCAAAACCCCAACAAGATAACCGTCTGGATTTACCAACTATTGGACCAAGAACCATAGAAAACTTACACAAAGCCGGTATTGATGTGCTTGCTGTTGAGGCTAATGCGACAATGATTTTAGAGCCTGAAACTACAGTAAATCTTGCTGATAAATATAACATAATCCTAATCGGTTGTTCTGAGAAGGATATACAACAAGTAGAATTGGATTAATGTCTTTACCTCCTTATTTTTCAACTACATATGCAGGTGGCACCCCTTTACGTGCTGCGGTTATCGGTGCTGGTTATCTGGGCCGTTTTCATGCCATGAAATATGCCATGATTTCTGGTGTTGATCTGGTAGGCATCGTCGATGCTAGCAAAGAGAGGGTTGAAGCTGTTAGCCAGGAGTTGGGAATCAAAGGTTATACAGATTACAATGATCTGCTGGACCGTGTGGATCTAGTTACTGTCTCTACCCCCACCCCATCTCACTATAAAATTACCGAATCATGCCTTAATGCTGGTGTGCATGTATTGGTTGAAAAACCAATTACTGTAACAGTTGAAGAGGCTGACGAGCTTGTTGATTTAGCAGATAGAATGAACCTTGTACTGCAAGTTGGGCATCTTAAAAGATTTCACCCGGCTATTGTTGCTCTGAAAAATAGTGGTATTATTAAACAGCCAATTTTTATTGAATCCCAACGTCTTGCCCCCTTTAAAAGCAGAGCTTTGGATGTCGATGTAGTATTAGACCTTATGATCCATGATGTTGACCTGATTTTAAATTTTGTCGATTCTGAATTGATAGATATTGATGCCATTGGTGGACAGGTTGTAACCCAGTATACTGATATTGCCAACACCAGATTGAAATTTCAAAATGGTT
This sequence comes from Magnetococcales bacterium, assembly GCA_015232795.1. Lineage (GTDB taxonomy): Bacteria > Pseudomonadota > Magnetococcia > Magnetococcales > JADFYX01. The sequence goes on along the minus strand of JADFYX010000013.1, from coordinate 19,265 downwards.
GTGTTGCCAATGTTACAGCCTCACGGGTGGCGGACAATTCTACCAGACGAATACAAATTTTTCAGGATGATGCTTTTGTTTCTCTGGATTTTATTACTCATGACATTAAGATCATGCAACGCACCCATGGGGAAATGGAGCTAGATGGTATTAAGGTTCCGGCCATAAAACAGACCCATATTCCCATTGAAAAATATGACACATTAGAGGCGGAGATAAGATCGTTTTGTGAATCTGTACGCCAGGGAACCCCACCATTGGTAAGTGGTCGTGATGGTCGAAAAGCCCTGGCAGTTGTTACCAAAATACGGGAATCCATAGCCAAAGCCATTGGTGCTTCTTGAGTAATATCAACATACCAGAGGTTGCCCCCCTTCCCCCACAAAACATCGTAATAGTTGCAGGAGAAGCGTCTGGAGACCTACTTGGCGGAGCTTTGCTTGCTCAATTAAAACAGAGACACCCAAACTTGGCTTTTGCCGGAGTTGGAGGTCCAAGAATGCAAGAACAGGGTCTAAAAGGCCCATATGATGTAAATGATCTTTCTGTTATAGGTATAGTAGAGGTAATAAAACATCTACCTGGATTAATTAGGGTATTTAAGTATTTAACAGCCCTATTACGAGACAACAAACCCCAACTTCTGGTAACAATTGATCTGCCGGATTTTAACTTTTTTCTGGCAGGTAGGGCAAAAGCTTTGGGAATTCCCATTGTGCATTATGTCAGTCCACAGGTTTGGGCATGGCGTTCGGGAAGAATAAAAAAAATAGCCCGTTTGGTTAACCATCTTATGGTACTGTTTCCCTTTGAGACTACAATTTATTCTCACACTAAACTACCAGTTACATTTGTCGGCCACCCACTTGTGGAACAAATGCAACCTTGGTGTGAAAAAAGAGACGCTGGTATTGAGTCCAAAGTTGTTCGTAAATCGTTAGGGGTTGGTGAAGATGAAAAATTGTTGGTCATATTACCAGGAAGCCGACAGAGCGAACTAAAACTATTGCTTCCTACTATGTTGGAAACATTTAACCAACTTTATAAAAAAAACAACAAAATCCGCTGTGTATTGGCCCAGGCTGATACTATTTCTGATACAAAAATGGACTCTGTATGGCCAACTGATATAGAGTTACCTGGAGTTCAGGCTCTAAAAAAGACCATATTAGTGCGTAAGAGTGAAACCTACAGCCTGCTTATGGCAGCAGATGCAGCCTTGGTTGCTTCTGGTACCGCAACTTTGGAGACAGCCCTTTTAGGCACTCCAATGGTTGTAATGTACCGTTTTAATAAGCTAACCTATGAACTTGGTAGAAGAATAATTAAAGTTCCGTATTTTGCTTTAGCAAACTTGGTAGCAGAAAAAAAATTAGTTGACGAACGTTTGCAAGATGCGGCCAACCCAACTCAACTAGCTAAAGACTTGGATGAAATTTTAAACAATGACAAAGTCGTCGCCCAGATAGATGAAGGATACCGGGAACTTCGCGCAAAACTTTCACACCCATCAAGACTGCCTGTTGATGTAATAACAGACTTTTTATCTGAATCCAGCAGCAAAAACATACCTTAATTAAATATTTTTTTTCGTAACAACAAATGGAGTTATTTAAATGGCAACCATCGATCTTAATAAAGATAATTTTCAACAAATAGTCACAGACAACGATATGGTTATTGTTGATTTTTGGGCATCATGGTGCGGACCCTGTAAAACATTTGCACCAATTTTTGAAAAAGTATCTGAGCAATTTCCAGATATGGTATTTGCAAAAGTTGAGACAGATCAACAGCAAGAGTTGGCTGGATCATTTCAGATAAAGTCTATCCCAACTTTAATGATTTTTAGAGAACAGATTATCATTTTTTCTCAACCCGGAATGTTGCCAGAAGAGCATTTAGTTGAGATTTTAGGCAAAGCTAGTGCACTGGATATGGATGAGATCCGCAAAGAAGTCGCCAAGCAGAACACAGAACAAGCTAACTAGATATTGGACAAATGAACAATCACCCAAGAATCCGTGAAATTCCATACAACTACACCTCATTTTCTGACCGAGAGATTGTTATTCGTCTTCTTGGTCAACAAATGTGGACTATTCTAGATGGACTAAGAGCCAGTAGAAAAACTGGACAGTCAGCTAGAATGTTGTTGGAGATTCTTGGAGATTTATGGATGATCTCAAGGAACCCATACCTGCAAGAAGATCTACTAACAAATAGTGATCATCTCTTGACCCTCATTACGACCATGAATCAGCGTGTAGAGCGTATTATTGCCAGAGCAGATGGTAATGATGCGGTTTTACAACTGGTATCTGCTGTTTCTAAAGCAGTACAAAAATTTGCTGACAGTTTTTCTCAAACCAAATCTCTACGGGCTAGTATACTCCATTCTCTGCAACTGGTTACTGCCAAAGACAACGTAGATTTTTCTGCTCGCAGTCGTGTTGCCCATGTTACAGATGCAACTGACTGGCGTATTGAATATCCCTTTGTAATTTTAACCCCTGATAGTGAAGAGGAAGTTGCCTCTCTTGTTACAGCCTGTATCGAACTAGGGCTGACCATTATTCCCCGTGGTGGTGGCACAGGCTATACTGGATCTGGTGTGCCAATGTACCCTGATACTGTTATCATAAACATGGAGCGTCTTGCTACTATCAGCCCGGTTAAAGAGATGAAAATTCCGGGTGTAAAGCAACCAGTTACAACAATAAACACCGAATCTGGTGCCGTAACTGCCACAGTTGCTGATGCTGCCCAAAAAGCTGGTTTTGTCTTTGCAGTGGACCCAACCTCAAAAAATGCATCTACCATTGGTGGCAATGTTGCCATGAATGCTGGTGGAAAAAAGGCAGTATTATGGGGTACAACACTAGATAATTTAATATCTTGGCGCATGGTAACACCTGACGGTGAATGGCTTGAAGTTACAAGACTAAACCACAACCTCGGTAAAATTCATGACATTCCTGAAGCTATATTTCAGATAGACCGATTTGGCATAGATGGTAAAACAAAACGCGGTGATACTGAGCAGTTGACAATAACTGCTGCGGAGATTAGAAAGCCGGGATTGGGTAAAGATGTTACCAATAAATATTTAGGTGGTCTGCCAGGAGTGCAAAAAGAGGGGTGTGACGGCCTTATTACCAGTGCCCGTTTTCTTCTCCATAAAGAGCCAAAAACAACCCATACAGTCTGCTTGGAATTTTTTGGTGCTGATCTTGTACTTGCGGTAGGAGCCATAGTCGAGATTAAAAACTATCTTGATAAACATAGTTTGGTGGGTTGTGCTGGCCTTGAACATCTTGATGAAAGATATGTAAAAGCCATTGGCTACAACACCAAGGCTCCCCGTGGTGAACGGCCCAAAATGGTGTTGCTGGCTGACATAGTTGGTGACGATAGCATCGATGTAGAAAAAGCCGCAAAGGAGGTTGTAAAACTTGCAGCCATACGCAATGGAGAGGGGTTTATAGCTGTTACCCCTGAAGGACGCAAACGTTTTTGGGCCGACCGCTCCCGTACTGCAGCTATCGCTGCCCACACAAACGCATTTAAAATCAATGAAGATATCGTCATTCCTCTGGAAAAATTGGCAGAATATTCTGCTGGCATAGAGAGAATAAATATTGAACAGTCGATACAAAATAAACTGGCTATGGTCCATGAGGTTGGATGTTTTATAAAAAACAGTAGTTTTTCCAGTTATTTAGCCAAAGGTTATCCTTCCAGTAAGGAGGGAGAAGATATAGTTAGTCGCAAACGGCAAACTGCCTACGAAAGCTTACAAAAAGTAATTGATCGCTGGCAATCAATCCTCTCTTCACTTGATAAACCCATAAATGATCCCACAATTTTGCTTACAGACAGTGAGAGAAAGCTGGGGGGTCCTGATGATCTGCTTTTGACTATTCTTTTACAGCGCAAATTACGTATTTCCTATCGCAATGAGGTTGAAAAACCGATAAAAAATAGTTTTTCTGGGGATTTATGGGGAAAAGTTGCAGAAGAATTTGATGCTATTCACAGTCGCTTAAGAGCCAACAGACTGTTTGTTGCTCTGCATATGCACGCTGGAGATGGCAATGTCCACACTAATATTCCTGTAAACTCCAACGATTACCCTATGCTGCAAGAGGCAGAGCGTATGGTTGATCGAATAATGGAGCTTGCTATATATCTCGGGGGTCAAGTGTCTGGTGAACATGGTATCGGCTTGACCAAATTTGCCTATCTTAATCAAAAAACTGTTGCAGACTTTGTAGCATATAAAAACAAGGTAGATCCTAAAGGCAATTTTAACCGTGGCAAACTGCTGCCAGGCTCTAGTCTGGAAAATGCCTATACCCCGTCATTACGATTGGTGCAGCAAGAGGCGTTGATTTTACGAGAGAGTGATTTAGGCTCTCTCAACGATGATTTTAGCAACTGCCTGCGTTGTGGTAAATGTCAGGCGGTCTGTTCTACCCATGTTCCTAGCGCCAATTTACTCTACTCCCCACGGAATAAAATTTTAGCGACAGGACTTATGATTGAGGCTTTTCTTTATGAAGAGCAGACTCGCAGAGGGGTATCTCTGCACCATTTTGATGAGATGGGAGATTTAGCAGACCACTGTACAGTTTGCCATCGCTGCGTGGTTCCCTGCCCGGTTAACATTGATTTTGGTAAAATAACCATCCACATGCGGGATATTTTAAAACGTAATAATAAAAAAAGAGGCTCCATAGGCAGCAAATTAGCTCTCTCTTATTTAACCATGACCGATCCCCGGCTTATTCTTCTTGCTCATAAAAGTTTTATAGTTGGTGGTTATGCTGCCCAACGTTTGGGCTATAAAGCTATAAGCAAACTTGGTATTGTCAACCACAACAAAAGACCCAAAGCCACTAGGGGACAACCAAACATTAAAGCCCAGGTTTTACCTCTGTTGGCAAGACCCCTACCCGACCATATTCACTCTACCACCGCAAGGTCTGCTCTTAACATTGAAGACCCGGATACCATACCAATAATTCGAGACCCAAAAAAATGTAACCCACAAAGTGAAGCGGTATTTTATTTTCCAGGTTGTGGTTGCGAACGGCTTTTCAGTGATATTTCCCTGGCGGTTTTGGCTCTGCTTTATAAAGAAGGAGTACAAACTGTACTGCCACCAAGCTATATATGTTGTGGTTTTCCCCAAGCTTCCTCTGGTGATGAAACCACCAGCCGCAAAATTAGCACTAGCAATCGGGTGTTATTACACCGGGTGGCTAATACTCTTAATTATTTAGAAATAAAAACTGTGCTGGTCTCTTGTGGCACCTGTCTGTCTCAGCTTGAGAGCTATCAGTTTGATAAAATTTTTCCAGGTTGCCGATTAATAGATATACATGAATATCTGGCCGAAAAAGGGTTGCGAAGTGATGCTGCCAATGGTGAGCAATTTTTATTTCACGACCCTTGTCACACCCCAATTAAAACCGCTGAGGCTACAGCTATTGCTTCAACTTTAATGGGTGGCGAGGCACTGCTGTCTGACCGTTGTTGTGGTGAAGCAGGTACATTTGCAGTAGCCAGACCAGACATTTCTTCCCAGGTTCGTTATAAAAAATCCGCTGTAATTAAAGCTGGAGTCGCAGATATTAGCAAAGCAGAAGTTGGACAACAAAAGTCGGTAAAAATGCTCACAACCTGCCCATCATGTTATCAAGGACTAGAGAGATATCGTGATGAAATTCCCATTAAAACAGAATTTTTAGCAGTTGAGCTGGTTAAAAAAATGTTAGGTGAATCATGGCGGAAAAAGTTTACAGAAGAGGTTAACAAAGATGGCATTGAGAGAGTTCTTTTTTAGGTTAGACATGTTATGAGGACTACTAATGCCTACTAATAAATCCAAAAGAATTAAATATTTAAATGATTACAAGCCCTACCCATTTAAGGTAATACAGATAGATTTAACCCTTGATTTAACCTTGGAGATCACTCAGGTTAGGGCTAAAATCAAGTTTGAACGCAACCCCTTATCTCAGGAAAAAAATGTAGATTTGTGTTTAAATGGGCGGGATTTAAAACTCATTTCTATAGCCTTGGATGGTGCCATCCTTCCAGTAGATCGCTACATATTAACACCAGAACATCTCACAATTTCCAACTCTCCAGATACATTCTATTTAGAGACAGTTGTAGAGATACAGCCCAGTGCCAACACTTCGTTGGAGGGACTATACAGTTCTGGCTCTATACTCTGCTCACAGTGTGAAGCAGAAGGATTTAGAAAAATAACATTTTTTCCTGATCGCCCAGATGTAATGGCCCGTTACAGCTGTAAATTAATTGCTGATGCCAAAGAGTTTCCTACCCTTTTATCAAACGGTAATTTAATTGATTCTGGTAAGTTAGATAATGGTAAACACTTTGCTACTTGGGAAGATCCATTTGTTAAACCGGCATATCTATTTGCTGTTGTTGCTGGAGATTTAATTTGTAAAGAGGATAGTTTTATTACCAAGTCTGGCAATGAAGTTTCGTTGCGAATATATGTTGAGCTGCAAAACCAAGATAAATGCGCCCATGCCTTGGCCTCCCTCAAAAAAGCCATGGCTTGGGACGAAAAACGCTATGGACTTGAGTATGACCTGGACATTTATATGATTGTGGCTGTTGATGATTTTAATATGGGAGCCATGGAGAACAAGGGGTTGAATCTATTTAACGCCAAATATGTTTTGGCCCAACCCAACACCGCTACCGATAACGATTATCATCTAATAGAGGCAGTTATAGGTCATGAATATTTTCACAACTGGACTGGCAACCGGGTTACTTGTCGTGATTGGTTTCAATTAAGCCTTAAGGAGGGGCTTACTGTTTTTCGGGAACAGGAGTTTTCTGGTGAGTCTATATCCAGTGATGTGCAAAGAATTCAAGATGTCACCTTATTAAGGGGCAACCAATTTCCCGAAGATTCTGGACCTACCGCCCATCCGGTACAGCCTGACTCATATTTAGAAATCAACAATTTTTACACCCTTACCATCTACGAAAAAGGTTCTGAGTTGGTGGGTATGATAAAAAAAATTATTGGTGGGAAAAACTTTCGTAAAGGGGTAGATCTATATTTTAAAAGACATGATGGACAGGCGGTAACTGTTGATGATTTTGTAGCTGCCATGGAGAGTGCCTCTAATAGAGATTTAAGCCAGTTTAAACGCTGGTATAAACAGGCGGGAACCCCTATTTTGCTTGTCGATGGTCACCACGACCCTATTGCTCAAACCTATCAATTAACTATTAAACAGCAGTGTCCGCCAACTCCTGGTCAAAACGAAAAAGATCCTTTCCATATACCTATTACAATGGGACTTTTGGATAAAGATGGAGAAGAGTTACCCCTAAGCATGGCTGGAGATAGCAAAACCCATAAAATTGTCACCCAGCGGGTTTTAGAGCTAACAAAAGAGCAAGAGGTATTCACTTTTACATCAATTGCCAACCCACCAGTTCCATCTCTTCTGCGGGGATTTTCAGCTCCTGTAAGAATGAAGGTAAATTTATCTGATGAAGAGTTAGCATTTTTATGGAACCACGACAGTGACACATTTAACCGTTGGGAGGGAGGGCAAGAGTTAGCTACACGTCTTTTGTTAACACTTATTGAGTCTGATGGTAAACCAGAAGATATAGCCAAAGAGCAAGTTGACAGTTTTGTTCAGGCTTTTGCTACTACTTTAAATGATGCAAACCTTGACCCTGCACCCCGTGCTTTAACCTTAGATCTACCATCAGAAAGAACCATGTTAGATCGGGTAACAGTTCCAGATCCACAACGCATTCATAGCGTAAGAGAGTGGCTACGCAACACCTTGGGCAACCGTTTGCAGAATAGCTTCAAATCTTTATTAGATGAATTTTCGCTACAAAAACCCTACCAATTTACAGCAAAGGATGCAGGCCGTAGATCTTTGAAAAACCTTGCTTTAGGTTATCTTATAAGTTCCGATAATACTAATTATCGTAAGCTAGGATTAGAACGCTTTCATGCGTCAGACAACATGACTGATAGGTTGGGGGCGATGGCACCTCTAACAGCTATTGAGTGTAGTGAGAGAGTTGAGGTTTTGGCTCGATTTGAAGAGATGTGGCAGGATGATATGTTGGTAATGGATAAGTGGTTTTCTCTTCAGGCTATTGCACCACTACCGGACACATTAGCAAGAGTAAAAAAGCTTATGGGTCACTCTCGCTTTACCATGAAGACACCAAACAGGGTAAGGGCGTTAATTGGAGCTTTTTGCCACTCTAATCCTTACTGTTTTCATGACATTTCGGGTGATGGATATAGTTTTTTAGCGGATAATGTATTGGAATTAAATCGGATTAATCCTCAGATAGCCGCTAGACTGCTGACTTCTATGAGTCAATGGCGACGTTTTAACAAAAAGCGTCAAGAGTTGATGAAGGTTGAATTGGAACGTATAGCGGCTCATAGTAAACTTTCGCGAGATGTGTATGAAATAGTTAGTAAAATTTTGGGGTAGATTATATTTACTTAAAATATTATAACTATTTCAATTGTCCATACTGATTCCAAAACACCTGTAATAATTGAGGGTTACCAATGAGCGAAAAAAAATCCGCACGGGACGACGAACGCATATCCTTTCGTGCAAAACTACGCTTTGAAGCTGATAATAGCGATATAATCATTACAGGTGAGACAAAAAATGTAAGCATGAGTGGTGCATTTCTAGAAACAATCCAGCCATTAACAGGTTTAAATGATGGCGATGAAGGGGTGGTTTTTGTCGAGATGAACAAGAGTGGTAAAATCTTTGATGTCTCTTTTCACTGTGTAATAGCCCGATTAAAACCTGGTGTTGGAATAGCCTTTAATTTTGAAAGTGAAGAGGAATATGAGTATGAAGAAGAGGAGGATGAATAAAAAATCTCACTTACATTATTATATGTTATCGTAAATTTAACTCTTCACATTTTCTCCACAGATTATGTGGATAAAGCTGTGGATAATTCTTGCACAACACCTTTTAAACAACCGTTATCACTATCAAATTCTTGCAGCAAAATTTCTCTTAATTCTCCCACAATCTCACCTCCATTTACTGCAAAAGAGACCGGTATAAAAGAGGCTATTTTTCCCATTCCAACACCGTCATTAATGGTCTCTATTAACACTTTATCTCTTAGCCCCAACATAGTTTTTGCAACAACCAATAGGTTTGCCTCTCCCGCACTGCGCAATATTTCAGAACGCTTTTTAACCTCAACTCCTGAACTCCTAAAAGATCCTGGAATAGCAGATGCTGGTGTACCGGGTCTATCTGAATAACGAAAAATATGGAGAAACACTAACTGGGCCTCTTTAACCAGTGTAAGACTGTTTTGAAAAGCTTCATCACTCTCGGTAGGAAAACCAACTATTAAATCCGCACCGAAAACGGTCTGGGGACGGGCTTTTTTAATATCTTTGATGCGTGCAATAATCTGTTTACGATCTGCTCTACGCCCCATTCTTTTTAAAATCATATTATCACCAGATTGGATAGATAGATGCAGATAAGGACAGATTTTCTCCTCACTAGCCAAAAGATCAATTAGTTCACAATCTACATCCAGAGGGTCAATTGAAGAGAGCCTTATGCGCCCTAAGCCATGAATATCAACTAATTTTTTAATAATACCCCCAAGAGAAATAATTGGTGATAAATCTTGCCCATAAGAGCCTAAATCTATACCTGTAAGAACCAACTCTTTGTAACCAGCAGCAACAAATCCCTCTGCTTGGGCCATAATTTGATCTGGGGTTAAAGATCGGCTCGGCCCTCTTACACCAGGAATAAGGCAGTAGGTACAAGACCTATCACAACCATCTTGCAGTTGCAGAAAGGCTCTTGCACGGTCGCTAAAGCTGTCAACAACCGGACGGGGTGGCACACGATCAAGCTTGGCTATATCCCCTACATGGATGATGGCCTGTCCTTTTCCACTTACAATAGCAGAACTGTTGTTATCCTCTAGCTCAGAACTTGAAGAAAACAACCGATCAACATGTGTCCAGAGTTCATTTTTTTCTTGGTTTCCCAACACCAAGGCAACTTGTGGTAGTTTACTCAATATCTCTGGGGTGCGTTGGGCATAACAGCCTGTGATAACAATTTTTGCCTGAGGGTTATCTTTGGCAGCACGACGCACTGCTTGTCTTGCTTGTCTATCACTTTCACTGGTCACAGAGCAGGTATTAACGATAATCAACGCAGATTTATCACCATCTTTTGCGATAAAAAATCCTCTTTCATACCCACCGTGGCGTAACAGCTCGGTTTCAAACTGATTTACACGACAGCCCATAGTAATAACCGACATGGGACGGTGGTTTTTTCTCTTATTCATTGACCTAACACAAGCAATACTCTTAAGATTTAAAATGATTGCGGAATAATTTTAGAGTTGATTCGGGGGCATCTCTATAAATATCCGACATTTAACAAACAGGATATTACAGATTAATGTCTGACATACAAATAAATTATGACTAAATCTTTTAACAATAGTCTTCCCCAGTTTTTACAAACCCTGCTAGATGATATCAACTATATTATCGGTCCAATATACTTGGTTGGTGGAGCGGTTCGTAACGGACTGCAAAAAAAACCACCTACAAATGATCTGAATGTCCTAGTTGCTCGCTCTCTGGCTGAGTGCAAACAACTGATGATGGATAACGGTTATGCACCAACAATTTCAACTTCCCGACACAATGTATTGACTCTCCCTCTTAAGGGTTGCGAAAAACCAAAAACAGTTGAAATTTCAACTTTTCGTCACCGCCCCGACCAAAAACCAACTGTGGAAGAGGATCTTTTACAGCGAGATATCACAGTAAACGCCATGGCCTACCTCTGGCCTAATGGTCCTGTTATAGACCCTTTTAAAGGTCAAGAAGATCTTAACCAGCGCAGAATAAAACTTGTTAACGGGGCTAAAACTTTAAAAGATGATCCCTTACGCGCCCTACGTTTTTTCCGTTTTGCTTTGCAATTATCATTTCGACCGGAATCCTACGATCTAGCTCGCTCTTCAGAGACAATTCTTTATGGTGTCACATTCGATAGGATAAGGGTAGAGCTAGATAGAATTTTATCTTTTCCTCTGCGCAGTGGTCCAGATCGTAAATTATTTCGTTATATGCTCAACACGACAATGGGCACCAATTTACTGCCACAGCTAGATCAGTTAAAAATTATCATAGACAGTGGCAATCCTACCCAAACATTATGGGAAAGGACAATAAGATCTGTTTTATCCTTTTCATCCATTCCCAACAACGAAGAACTATCCTTGTTAGATCTGCGTTGGGCTGCACTATTTATTGGTATTAGCTCTACATACGGCGAAAGAGAACAGCTTTTCTCTTCTGCTGGACTTAAAACTCCCCAAGAGGAGTCACCAGTCTGCTGCAAGCAAATTCTTGACTCTTACTGTTTTTCAAAGCGTCGCCATAAACGTATATCCAACCTGCTACATCACCTCTCCTTAGACTCAACTCCATCTGACAGAGTTTTAAAGCGGTTATTAAATGACGACATCCCCTTAGAGGGGCTGTATAGGCTCAACTGTGCTTGGAGTCAAGCAGGCATACCCATTGATGATAAAGAATCAGCAAATAAGTGCGAGGCAGAAGCACATCTTCAGGATATTTTAGAAAATTGCAGAAATTTTCGCAAAGCCAGACAACGTCCTAGAACCAATGATCTAGCGCTGTCAGGTGGTGATTTACTGAATTTAGTAAGAAAACCACCCGGCCCATGGTTAGGCGAACTGCAAAACCTACTGGTAGACTACATCGATGCTGACCCAGGAAGAAACCGCCCAGAAACATTGGAGAAAAAAATTCATGAATGGATCTTAGAGCAAGATGATATTTAACGTTCGTGTCTGGATAAAGCTCAATTTTCCATTTTAAACAGTAAATAATCAAAAAGGAGCAAGATGCTTGCTCCTTTTTGATAACGTTAATATGCAAAGCACCTTAAAAAAAGTAGCTTATTTCAAATTACACTTTTTATCCCCTACATCTTTCTTTTTAGATATAAAATCTACAATTATATCTACAGCCTCTTTGGGAGTATCAACCACTTGAATTAAATCAAGATCTGATTGACTTAGGCACCCCTCTGCCAGAACTGTATTTTTACACCAATCCAAAAGTCCTTGCCAATATTTAGAGCCATAGAGAATTATGGGAAATGGTTTGATTTTTTCTGTCTGCACCAAAGTTAGAGCTTCGAATAACTCATCCATCGTACCAAAACCACCAGGAAAAATCACAATGGAATCTGCATGTTTTGCAAACATTAATTTACGCACAAAAAAGTAACGGAAAGATATGCTGATATCTTGATAATGATTTGGAGACTGTTCAAAAGGGAGAGAAATATTAAGGCCGACGGAACGACCACCCTTTTTATAGCAGCCCTTATTAGCTGCTTCCATTATACCAGGACCCCCCCCAGTAATAACCGCAATGCCTTTTTTGGATAGCTTACGCGCTACACTTTGAGCATCTTTATAATATCTAGAGCCAACCTTAGAACGTGCACTACCAAAAATTGTTACAGCTTCACCCAAACCTCGCAAAACTTCTATACCATCAATGAGTTCAGCTTGAATACGAAACACCCGCCAAGCCTCTGTTGTTTTAAAATCATCTACCACTGCTGCATCTCCTTTTACTTATTAATATCCATTGTTTGTAGAGTTTTATTTATGATTTATACTCCCACTCTCGCCATCCTGAGAGCATAGGAAAATACAACCCTAACCGTATTGGGCGATCTTCCAGTTTGTTAAAAACTTTTCCATAACGATTTAGCTGATCTTGATAACGAACTACTTCATTATCTAAAAAACCGTCCAGATCGCCGCCACCATGAAAGCTGGTTTTAAAGTCAATTATCCAGCGAATGCCATTGGAATCAACAAAACTGCGGTCTATTATAACACGTATTCTGCGCCCATCCAAAAATCCACTCAAAGCCTTCTCGGAAGATGACTGATTATGTCTTGCATCTAAAATCCACTTTCCCCGTTTATCATCAAGGGTTTGGATAAGGGCCGACTTAACTCGTTCTATGGTGTCGGCCAACATTTTTTTTGGTACATTAAGGTGATTTAAATGGGCTGAAATAGCAGCATGTTGTTGTAAAACACGCTCCTTTGACCAAAATTCAGCACCCTCATCGACGATACGACTTAAATAGCGATGCACCACCAAACCTAATAAACGGGCAGTGTCACCCGCCCAATCAAACAATACTGGCTCCCTTTCATCCTCTTCAACAGGTAAAGCTGCCACTGATTTTGCAACCATGCTGGGTAGTTCTGGTAGCTGCCAATTAGCCCCTAACGCTTTGAAAGGCATTTCAACAAACTCAGCTCCACCAGGTTTTTCCTCTTGGTCAATTGCAATATTTTGGGTAAATGGCTCATTTAATACTGGCCATAAGGTTGCTAAAAAAGAGTTGAAAGGTGGTTTTTTCTCCTCTTCCACTGTTCCGGCTAAAAGATGGAGTTGCTCTTTAGCCCTTGTTACAGCAACATATAATAAACGAGTGGTTTCGTAACTGTTTTTCTGTTTTTCAATAGTTCTGATATAGCCTTGAATAGAATCTTCGGCATCTTGATCACTACGGCCAATTGGTGCAAGTAGAGGGATAGAATCTGAGCTTTCATCCAATGAACTATCAAGCCAGGTCAAAAGACGACGGCATTCCCCTCTGGTACGACGATCCAACCCCGGTAGAATAACCACATCAAACTCCAACCCTTTGGCTTTATGCAGGGTCATTACCGCTAAATCAGGGTCTGCTTGAGGATCTGCTGCACCGTAGAGACTTTTTACTTTTTCGTTTAACAATGAGATGTTAAAACCACATCCATCTATTTCTGTAGATTCAACAAGGTCAAAATAAGTTCCTACATCAACCAACTGCGCCCCTCCCGTTAAAGTTGCTGGACCACCCAAAGCCTGCCAACACCCCTCAATCCAACGTCGCCATCCGCCAACACCAACATAATGATCTCCACGGCCTCGTCTCTCTAAAGTAGCTGCCATTACAGACCTAAATCTAAGAAGCCGTTTTTGACCATCTTCTGATAAACTTTGCACCACAACATCGTCAAAAACTTGCTGCCAAATTGTGCTGGGATTATTGTCACCACTGGCTGCAATTTTATATAGATCAGATAATGACAGACCACACCATGGAGCACGAAGAATAGCTAACCATGCAACTCTATCGGCAGGGTGACTTAAGGCTCTTGTTAAGGCTCGTAGGTCTTGTATCAAGGGCAGATCAACTAAAGGGTGCACGTCAACCGCTTGATAACGCAGTCCCATAGCATCAAAAACCGGAAGAATTTGGGAAAGATGTGTACGAGAACGGACTAAAACCGCCACACTCAGACCATCTTTACGGGCTTTAGCGGTTATTTCTCCCACTCTCACCGCCTCTGCATGGCTATCTTTAGGGGCCATTGGGTGAATTTCTACCGAATGTTCATTATCAATTTCATGAAATGGAGAGGAATCGTTATACGGAACAGAACCTACAGATATCTGCTCTTTGGCTGGAAAAATATCACCCATGGCGTTATTTACCCAGTTTACAATCCCCCCTTTAGAACGAAAATTTACCGTTAAAGTAAGGGGAAGCAATTTAACCGGGTGGATACCAAACTTTCTGGCCTGTAAAAAAAGCCCAACTTCTGCCTCTCGAAAGCGATAGATAGATTGCATGGGATCTCCAACTAAAAACAAGGTGTTACCACCATCATCGCTCCAACCTGCTATCAACCTTTTAATAAGATCATACTGCCCCCGTGAGGTATCTTGAAACTCATCTACCAGTAGATGAGAAATTTGATAGTCCAATTTAAGAGCCAAATCGGTGGGATTTTCACTATCACCCAGAGCGTAAAGCGCACTTTGGGAAACCTCGGAGAAATCTACAACTCTCTCTTGGGCAAAAATTAATTTTAAATGAGCGGCACAAACGGGTAATAGGGTAAGCAGAGCTGAGAGTATAGCCCACTGCCCTTTTGTGTAGTGAACTGGAGGCAGAGTAAGGGTTTTATGCAGTGCTTGGCGAAACTCATCATAGTGGAAAAGTTCTGCAACTAATGCAGCAGCATCGGCTTTATGTTTTTTTAAGGCTGTCTTCTCTAAACTGTTACGCCCATGGCTCTGGGCTGGAAAACCTATTTTTACTGTAAAACTTTTCCGCCATGTACCTGTAGCCGTTAACAGTAACTCCGCCAACCCTATTAAGGCTGGTAGTGCTGCTGTCTCATCTTCGGGTAATTTTTCTCTATTGGCCCAATCCACCAGGGGTCCAAAAGAAGCCCCAGTTGCCCCAAGGTATTTGCCTGCATTTTGGGCCAATTGGATAATTTTTTGTTTCTGAGAGTCAGGCATCAACTCTAACACTCGTTTTATCTCTGCTTTTACAATATCTTCAAGACTTTGCTCAAGAAGTTTACGAATATCATCCCCATCTTGACCACTAACATAGCGCAACCACTGTTCCCGATTTGCCAACATTGCTGCCAATAAAGTCTCTACCCTTGTAAGGTTATTATCCAGATGGTCCAATAAAAAACGTACTGCGTCACCAAGTTTTCCTACAGAATCAAGATGGCTAATGGTGCGCTGGGCAGCCTCTCTAAATAGTGGTAATGAATTTTCCACTATTTGTGGCTCTCCTCCTAATCTAGAGAGCACTGGCATCTGCCTGGAAATAGCTGCACATAGAGAATCGATGGTAAAAATTCGTAACCGCGATGGGGTCTCGGTCAACCCCCAAGCCAAATCTCGATCACGTTTAACAACTTTAACAGCCAGATCCCATATCTGTTTTTGAAAATCATCAGTTGGTGCAGCCTTTGCCCCCATAATAATTGCTTCTAATATGCGGGATTTCATCTCTTGAGCAGCTTTTTTTGTGAAGGTGATTGCGACCACCTCTTCTGGCTCTTTAACTAGAGCTAAAAGAGTTAAAAAACGCAAGGTTAACAAACCTGTTTTACCAGATCCAGCGGGAGCCTGAACAATGAATGAGTTTGAGGGATCTAAAGCTTGAGAACGGGCTTTACCATCCGCCAATGGTATACTCATGACTTAGCCTCCTGGTTATCAATACCCCCTTTTAAGGTATTACGCTGTTCAGCAACTCGGCATAACATGGGAAAATCACACCAATCACAAGCATTTGGCAAAGGATCTACCCATGTCACACCTTTTTTATACTGCTG
The DNA here is from genome assembly GCA_015232795.1 of Magnetococcales bacterium. Lineage (GTDB taxonomy): Bacteria > Pseudomonadota > Magnetococcia > Magnetococcales > JADFYX01. Next base: position 2,936 of record JADFYX010000013.1, on the reverse strand, counting down.
AGCCAAATGATCAACTACACTTAACCAGTGATTAAGTAAACTCTGCCAATCCAGATATTCGGAAAAATATTTTCCACTCTCCAGAAGATCTATTGCTGGTATAATACCTTGGGCATGGGCAAGACCTAAATATCGCTGCTGCCCCGCAGTTATCTGAGCATAAACCAAAGCAGCTAGATTGCCCTGATTGGCCAAGGCATATAAAAGCATTTGTGGCTCTTGGGGGCGGTCAGACAACCAACTGTTGATATTGGCAACCCCAGTTTTATAGTCAACCACCACCAGTTCACCACTATCGAGCTTATCTATCCTATCAATACGAAATTTAATTTTAATTCCACCCACCTCAATTGCACTCTCAGCCTCTCGGCCAACAACCTCAAAAGGACTCTCCCGGCTACTTTCCACCCCAAGCCATGTTAAAATGAGTCTTTTTTGTCGCAGCATCTCCAGCCCAAGGTACTCTTTAGAGTATGTGTTACCATTTTTTAAGGCAGCTAGATTAACCGCTTTGTATGTCACCTTATATACTAAAGAGTCCCGTTCAGAAAAACTCATCCCAGCAAGTGTCTGTGAGTTACCAACCTGCTGCCAAAAAGCTGCAAGGCAGGCATGGGTAATCTCACCTCTTTGCCTTGGAGTAAATCCGGGTACAGGTTCTTCAAGAGCTTCAGCAGACAAGCGAAATTTGGCAAATGCAGAAAAAGGACACATTGCTTGACTTTTGATAACGCCTGTACCGCCAGTTAGAACTGAGCTTTCAGCAAAAGATGGCAATGGATATTCTTCTCTTGCAACCATACCCTCTTTTTCCATAATAATGTTTGCCATTGTAGGGTAAAATACAGTTAAAATATTTTTAAATTCAACAATATTAATTGATTCTAGCAACGGACTTTTATGCCGTTGCATCTCACCTTCCCACTCACTATAACTTACGATAACATTATTAGAGGAACCTAGAATACGTTTAGTAAGACGTTTTGCATAGCTTAATTCACGCTGCGACGATGAACGGGGTAAATTGTGTTTTCTTTGAAATGCTATGGGTATAAATGGGTTGGGTTCGGGAATTTTTGGCCATACTTGATCCGTCAGTCCCAAAACCCAGAGATAATCAAAACGTTCCCCTTCTGCCTCTAACACACCAAGAATTTGCACCAAAGCCTCATTCTCAACAGGTTGAAATATTGTTGCTTCAATTAGTTGTTTAAGTTCTTTTAAAGCACTATTAAGGGTAATTGTTGGCAACACTCTCTCTAAACCTGCAAACTCACCAAGCACTTTTCGCCAGGACTCTACCACCTGAAATTCTTGGCTATTTAATTTTTTTTCTCCCGGCCAACCAAGCACTTTAAGCAGTTGATCAAAACAGTTAGCCCACTTGCCTGGGCTTTGAACAAAGTTTTCTTGCCACTCATCACTAGCCAAAAACTCTTGTAAAGCTCTTAATTTTGCAACCAATATCGGGCATATTGCCCCCCCTTCCCTAATTAAATCTGGGATATTAAGCTTTACAAACCCTTTTTTTCTGATAGCTGCATCCAACAAACCCCGTTTGCTCCACTCTTCATCACCACCACCAACATATGGTGAATTTAATATCGCCCCCCACTCCTGCCAATTGTTTTCACCATTTGCCAACTCCAATAACAACAGACCATCCTTGATTAGCGGAATTTCTATAAGGGAAGCTCCAAGGGAGAGGTTAAATAGTGATTGATCGGGAAAAGATGCCTGTTGGGGACGACCAGGATAGAAGGTTTCAGAAAAAACAGCTAAAATCTGCCCTCGTAATTTTTGTAATTCCGGCACAATAATGCCGATACTCACCACTTTAGAGGATAAAGATGAATTATTTTCTAAAACCCCTCTTGCCCAATGAGAAGCTGCAATAATTTCCGCTTTTGTATCAGGAAATGCGACGCATACCACTTCAGATTCTAAAGATTCTTCCTGCCACACAACAACAGGAACGCCTAGCTTTTCCAAGCTGGCTAAAAGCTTTTTTTGGCTTGGTATAATTTCATTAAAACCAGCAAGAACAACTCCTTTGGGACGAGGAATTTTATCTATGTTTAACGTTAATAATTCAACCATTCCCCATTTTGGAAGCCAACTATTATCGTGACATGTTTTGCTAAAAATTTTACTCCACCTACTAAAGGCATTTGCATCTTCGTTTCCCAACGTTTCGGTCTCTGGCAACTCAAGTGACCAAGATCTAAGAAGGTTCCATGCCTGTTGCGCCCTATGAGCAGCACTATCGGTCCATAAAAGTGAACCATGAACATTGGAGTCTGCCACTACTTGCTCCCATACTATCTCCTCTTGTCTCGGGGTGAGAAGTGCTCTATCAGGTATAGCTTCATCCAAAAGAGCTATCCAGTTACGTTCTAACCAGGCGGAAAAAGGTAGTATATCTGGTGTAGACCAGATAATTTTACCCTCTTTACGTTGCTGCTCTTCATATAAGCCTTCCATATATCTAGCCAGACGGCGATTAACTGTTAACACCACCCAACCTTCATCTAGTTGCAAATTCCACTCGTTTTTCTGCATAATTTTATCGCCTTACTCTTTTTTTTCTCAAATCATTATTATAAATTCTTTGTTATAGTTAATTTGTATAGTTACGATAGCTCCTACAAATGAGTTTTGGCTATTCTGTTATTTATTTAAATACAAGCATTGTTTAATCACCATTCAGAGCCGATATAAGGATATTTTTCTTGTTACCCCGCTCAATTAAACCAACAATATCAACTGTTTTTATATTACTGTTGTTTACTGTAACAACCTTCCAGGCTATAGGATCTACTCCTAGCTCACCTTGGCAACCTTTTATTGATGAGATATGGAACTCCAAAACCAGCGATCAATTCCATAATAGTGAAAAACTGTTTGATAAAATAGTTAAAGATGACAACAAACTG
>JADFYX010000139.1 GCA_015232795.1 Magnetococcales bacterium | reverse complement strand
TGTAACAATTAAGCCTAAAACGTTGATTAGTTGAGCTTTATGGAAAATATTTGGCCAAAGGTCATGACGACCATACAGAAACAGATTGCCCCGCAGATATATGATTTGTGGCTTAGGCCATTGCGTCCTGGTGAAAAACTGGCCAATGGTAAGATGGAAATTTTGACAAAAAATGATTTCTCAGCCGAGTATGTAAGAGACCATTATGGTGTGTTGCTGGAGTCTGCCTATCAAGAGGCCAGTGGTCAAGCGGTACGTTTAGCGTTTCGCACCGATCCTGACGCAATTCCCCTGGCTCCACCCCCAGCCCCAGAACCAATCGTGCAACCCATTGAGACAGCAACCCCAGTTAACAGCTCCCCTACTGACATTGGGCTTCTTGACCGTTATAGATTTGATACTTTTGTGGTGGGAGATTGCAACTCCTTTGCCCACGCTGCGGCTTCTAAAGTGGCTGACAACCCAGCAGCAACCTATAACCCTCTTTATATCCATGGGGGTGTTGGTCTGGGGAAAACCCATCTACTCCACGCTATAGCTCATCAAGTTATAGAAAAGTTTCCACAAAAAAAAATAAAGCTGATCTCGTCAGAGACATTCATGACCATGTTTGTTGAGTCGATCCGCCAAAGTACGGCAAACCAATTTAAAGAGCAGTTTCGCTCTATTGATATTTTGCTGGTTGACGACATTCAATTTTTTGCTGGCAAAACAGGTACTCAGGTTGAATTTTTCCATACTTTCAACGCCCTTTATGGTGCCAATAAGCAGATTATTCTCACCTCTGACTCTCTACCACAAGAGATAGAATTTTTAGAAGAGAGGCTCCGCTCCCGTTTTGCCCAGGGTTTGGTGGTGGATATCTACCTGCCGGACATTGAGACCCGTGTTGCTATTCTTAAAAAGAAGGCAATGATAGAGGGTATCGATCTGCAAGACGATGTGGCTTTTTTCTTGGCAGACGCAATCCACACCAATGTGCGGGAGCTAGAAGGTGCTTTGGTTCGGCTATTTGCTTTGGCTTCTATGGAAAAAGAGCCTATTACCATGGCTTTGGTTAAAGAGTCTTTGCGCAATATTTTACGTGGGCCAGACAGTCGCCAGATATCCATTGATGAGGTGCAACGTACTGTTGCTGCTTATTATAAGGTCACACCCCAGGATTTACGCTCTAATAAGCGGTCTCGACTTTTCAGCCATCCCCGGCAGGTAGCAATGTATATATGCAAACAGTTAACAGATAGCTCCTACCCGATAATTGGTAAAATGTTTGGCAACCGGGACCATACCACAGTTTTGTATGCGGTTGGACAGGTAGCAAAAAAACTTAAAGTTAATAAAAATTTAGCTCGTGAGCTTAAAGCATTAACCGAAATGTTAAGCAACTAAGGAAATGTCCGAACTAATAATCATTTAAAATTATCAAGGTTTAGCCATATGGAATTCCATATAAATAAAGATCCATTTTTAAAGGCTCTCACCCGTATTCAAACAGTGGTAGAGAGACGCAATACCATGCCTATTCTTGGTAACGCGCTCCTTGAGACAGGTGATGGTATACTTACCGTATCTGCAACTGACTTGGAGGTCTCTCTGCGGACTGTATGTGAGGCTGAGATTAGTGATGAAGGTAGTCTGGCGGTTAACGCTAAAACTCTCTTTGAGATAGTCCGGGAGCTACCCGAAGGGTCAATACATATTCGTCAGGAGGCCAACAATCGCCTACGTTTAAGCTCTGCTCATGCCAAATTCACCATATCTGGTTTTCCTGGTTCAGCTTTTCCTAAAATACCAGAGGCAACTGGAGATATACGATATACGTTTGAGCGTAATATTTTACTCTCCATGTTTAACAAAACCCACTTTGCCATGTCTTATGACGATACCCGTTTTACCTTAAACGGTATTTTCTTCCAACTGACCCCTAATCAGGAGTCTGGGGAGCCATGCAAAGCAAGAATGGTCGCAACTGACACCCATCGTTTAGCCATGGTAGAACAGATATTAGAAGATGGAGTTGTTAAAGAACCTGTTGAGATAATCATCCCCAAAAAAGCTGTTTTTGAGATCAAAAAACTGCTTGAGGAGGAAGATAAAGAGGTGGAACTGGTGATTGGGGATACCCATATCCAGTTTATCAAACCGGACATCACCTTGATATCCAAATTGGTTCAGGGTCAGTTTCCCGATTATCGCAGGGTCATACCCACCAAAAACAGTCTGGGTTTAACCATGGATAGGGCACAACTTGATGAAGTAGTTAAACGGATGTCGGTACTATCCCATGAAAAATCCCGTGGAATCCGTATGGCAATCAGCAAAGAGTCTATGTTGCTCTCTTCTAACAATCCAGAACAAGAGGCTGGTGAAGAGCCTATTGATGTAGTCTTTGAAAGTGATGAGCCTATTACAGTCGGTTTTAATGCCCGCTATTTACGTGAGATTTTAACCGCCATGGAGGGGGAGCGGGTGCGTTTTATGTTGCTTAATGATGAGGCGCCGTCCTTGGTGTTTGACCCGGATAAGGAGAACGCTCTGTTTGTCTTGATGCCTATGCGTGTTTAGCCTTGTTTTTGGAGAATTTGCGTCTGCACGATTTTCGTAATATCAGAGATGCAACCTTGGAATTCAGCCCTGGGTTTAATTTAATTATTGGCGAAAATGGTCACGGAAAAAGCAACCTATTGGAGGCTATCGCCCTTTTAGCTACAGGACGGTCGTTTCGCAAAGCCACTCCTGGGGCTATGGGTTATCATGGCAAACCAGGATACAGATTAAAGGGCACAACCCAGGCCATGGGCTTGGCTCACAAACTTGAGTTTAGTGGAGAAAAACAGCGACAGACAGCTAGATTAAATGGCAAAGCCATGTCATTGGCTTCGACCATGGGTCAGGCTTTAGCAGCGGTAGTTTCAACCCCGGACTCTCCGGGTCTTATTCAGGGTGGACCGGGAGAGAGGCGAGATTATCTGGATTGGGTGGTATTTTCAGCAAATCGCCAACATGCAGCCACAGCCAGAGACTATCATGGAGCATTAAAAGCCCGAAATAAATTACTTAAAATAGGATGTAAGGATGTTCAGCAACTAAACGCCTGGGAAGAGCAGTTAGCAACATTGGGAGCCATAATTACATGGCGACGACGTAGAGTTATTAACAAAATAGTAGAGCAAATTCCCCACTTTTTAGAGGCATTGGCTCTAGACCCAGAGCGTTTTTTGTTGCGACTTTCTTGCCAGTTGGACCGCTTTAAAGATGCGATAGAGGCTCCAGATTTAGCAACCCACTATCGGCAGATGTTGGAAAAAAGCCGGGGAAGTGACCAACGTACCGGAGCGACATCCATTGGCCCCCACCGGGATGATATGCCATTTTTAATAGATGGTCGTCTGCTGGCCAGGTATGGCTCACGAGGACAGAGAAAAAGGTTTATTTTGGCCTTGAAACTGACTGAGGCCAAGCTGTTGCAAGAGAGTGTGGAGGAGGCTCCACTATTTTTATTGGATGACCCGGTAGCTGAACTGGACCGGGAGGGAGTAGAGAGGTTGATTAAACTGCTGCGGCAACAAGAGCAGCAGATTTTTTTAACCGCCTGTAATACCGGAGAAATTCCCCGGCTTGAAGAACCATCTTCCACATTTTTAGTGGTTGATGGCGCGTTTCAAACATTGACGGAGCAAATGGATAAATGACCACGCCAGAAGAAGAACAAGCAAACAACGAAAATCCCGAAATCCCTAGAGAACTAAATGGGGATGATTATGGTGCAGACAGCATTAAAGTTTTAAAAGGGTTGGAGGCAGTACGCAAACGACCTGGCATGTACATCGGCGATACCGATGACGGCACGGGCTTGCACCATATGGTTTTTGAGGTTGTGGATAATGCCATTGATGAATCTTTAGCCGGGTATTGCGATTTAATCAATATTACTATCCATCGTAATGGTTCGGTTACAGTCACTGATAATGGTCGAGGTATTCCCACCGAGTATCATGAGGATGAGGGTCGCTCGGCAGCAGAGGTTATTATGACTGTTCTGCATGCCGGTGGTAAGTTTGATCAAAACTCCTACAAAATATCTGGTGGACTCCACGGTGTTGGAGTTTCGGTAGTTAACGCCCTATCAGAAGAGCTAAAATTGGTTATTTACCGGGGTGGGTATATCTGGGAACAGCACTATGTAGATGGTGATCCTGTAACACCTATCAAGAAACTGGGAGAGACAGATAAAACCGGAACCGAGGTTACGTTCCTGCCGAGTCGCAAGATTTTTTCCATCACTGAATACTCCTTTGATCTTTTATCTAAGCGTTTGCGAGAGCTTTCATTTCTCAACTCAGGAGTAAATATCCATATTTCCGATGAGGTATCGGAGAAATCCCACCATTTTCAATATGAGGGTGGTATCCGCTCCTTTGTAGAATATCTCAACAAAGCAAAAACACCAATCATGCAACCTCCGGTATATTTTACTGCCGATAGGGGTGATGTTTATGTTGAGATAGCTTTGCAGTGGAACGACTCATACCTTGAGAATGTGTTCTGTTATACCAACAACATTCCCCAACGTGACGGCGGCACGCATCTAGCTGGTTTTAGGGCAGCGTTGACCCGCACCATGAACAACTATGCGGTCTCCTCTGGTATTGTGAAAAAAGATAAAACCACTTTAACGGGTGAGGATTGTAGAGAGGGCCTTACAGCGGTTATTTCGGTTAAGGTTCCTGATCCAAAATTTTCTTCGCAAACCAAAGAAAAGCTGGTTTCATCTGAGGTAAGAACCGCGGTTGAGAGCGTAGTTGCGGCTAATTTTACGACCTATTTGGAGGAGAACCCCCAAATAGCCAAGTTGATTGTCGGCAAAACCTTAGAAGCTGCTGCGGCCCGTGATGCAGCAAGAAAAGCCCGAGAGTTAACCAGAAGAAAAAGCGCGTTGGATATTTCATCCCTACCGGGAAAACTGGCGGATTGCCAAGAGAAAGATCCTGCCTTGTGTGAACTATATCTTGTGGAGGGAGATTCTGCGGGCGGTTCTGCCAAACAGGCAAGAGACAGAAAGCATCAGGCTATTTTACCGTTGAAGGGTAAAATTCTCAATGTAGAGAAGGCCCGTTTTGATAAGATGATCTCTTCAGCCGAGGTCGGCACACTCATCACCGCCTTGGGTACTGGCATTGGTGAGGAGGAGTACGATATAGCCAAGCTGCGTTATCAGCGTATTATTATCATGACCGATGCTGATGTTGACGGCTCCCACATTCGCACCCTACTTTTGACCTTCTTTTTCCGGCAATATCCTGAGATTGTCGAGCGTGGTTATCTTTATATCGCCCAACCCCCACTATATAGGGTTAGCAAGGGCAAGAGTTTCCGTTATATAAAAGACGAGGACTCTTTAACCGAGATTTTGCTACGTGAAGGTGCAGAAGGTATTTCCTTAACTGGGGCATCTGGTCCGTTAGCTGAAGATGATATTACCACGGTAGTACACGATACCCGGCGTTATATTAACTGCTTGAATCGTCTTTCACGCCATGCAAATCGCGATGTAATAATTGAAGCAACGGGTAAATCTCAAGTAACACATGCCAGTCTGGCGAACGCTCAAGCTGCCCAATTAGCAGCAGAATCATTAAAAAAGGGTATGGGAGTGGGCGATGATGTTCGTATGGATGTTTTGATCACTCACGATGATGAGAGCAACAGTGAGGTTCTCACCATTGATAGAATTATCCGGGGTGTACAGACCACCGCTACGATAAATCTGCGTTTGGTAAATATGCCTGACTATCAGGATTTGTTGGAGCTTTCGGCTAAAATCAATGATGTATTGGGAGACAATCCGCAAGTTTCAAAGGCCAACAGGGATGCAATTATCCATTCCCCGGACGAGCTGTTAAACTGGATATCTGCTGAGGGACGACGTGGTTCGAGTGTTCAGCGATATAAGGGTTTGGGTGAGATGAACCCAGAGCAGCTTTGGGAGACCACCATGGACCCAACTGTAAGAACCCTATTACAGGTTAGGGTTGAGGATGCGGTAGAGGCGGATTTGGTATTTACCACTCTAATGGGTGATCATGTAGAGCCAAGGCGTGATTTTATCCAAGAAAATGCGCTAAACGTAACCAACTTAGACGTATAACAAATAAAGCCCGCCCCTATTAGTGGGGGTCCAGGGGAATCATTCCCCTGGTGGGTTTGGGCGAAGCCTAAGGTTCTGCCTGTACTGTAAAGCCGGATTTAAAAAGGATTTTTTAGCTTTTGAAAAAAATCCCCGGCGAGCCTAATAGTTTGCCTAGCTAAAAAAACCGTCCTTTTGGTTTTTTTAGCTAGGCAAACGTCCTTTGCCAAACAAGGGCAAGGAAATATAAATAAACATAAACAAAATACCAAACATGACAACCAACCCCAAAACTACCCCAGCCATAACCTCCCCGGTAGGAGATCTTTGGCTAGAAATAAAATCTGGAAATGTAATATCCCTCTCCTGGCAAACTCTACCAGAACCAAAAACCCAAGGAGACAAACTAATCTGGGGAAAAGCCAAAAACTGGCTAAATAAATATTTTCAAACAAACAACCCCAAACACCCCCCCAATT
>JADFYX010000138.1 GCA_015232795.1 Magnetococcales bacterium | reverse complement strand
GAGCAAGAAAGATGCTGACGAACTGCCAGGAGACCTCACAACCCAAGCCACTCCAACTGGTCCGTCATTTAACGAGCCTGTACAGACTAAATAAAAAAAAAGCCCGGATTAGATATCCGGGCTTTTTTTTAGCCTATTATTTTGTCTAATCCAAAAACGGTAGTTCCCTCAATAAGTAAATATTAACTCTTTGCTAACACTGTCAAAACCAATAATCAAAGCCTGACCAGGATTTATGGAAAGCTGCTCTTTTTTACTGTAGTCAAACCCCTCTTTACGGGCTGAATCACGCATATTTACAGAGAGTAAATGATCCCCTGCTGGTAATGGTAGTTTTGAATAGGCAAACACTGTCGCATCTTGATGTAGACCAGGAGGAATAAATTTTTCGTCGGATATCATCTTACCATCCAGATAGATAATTACCTGAACAATGGCCCGCTCCCTTGGGCAAGATTTTGGTTTACGCATATTAGGTGGTAATTTTTTAAGATCTGCACGTGTAAGTTTTGTACAATCATGCAATCTTTGTGATGCATGTTTAAAGGCCAGCTTTATTTCTGCTTGATCAGCTTCCAAATAGTTATAGGCTGGTGCTGTTGAGAGAAAATAAATTATCAGGCAAAAAACAGTATAGGCTATCCCTTGAAGAGCATATCGAATTATATTGTTCATGTTTCTGCTCCCTCCTTAAGACCAAGGCGATAATCTTTCACAGTTTCACGCAACTCATTAAACTCAGATTTAGCCCCCCAAAATACGACCACCTTCTCTTTTGCAGTCCTTTTGAGCATATGAGGCTCACGTTCTCCAGAAACCCTTGCTTGGGTCCAGCGGTTGCCAAAACGCTGAAAACAGTCCCCTTCACGACATCCGGTGATAAATACACCATCAGCACCATTTTTTAGAGCATAATCTAAAAGTGTAGGAGGCAACATACCGACACATGGCATTACCACGGCAGCAGTTCCTGAATCTTTTAGTCTTTCGACACCCAAGCTATTTTCACAGCCAAAAACAATAATTTTTGATTTATCACTAAGTGCTGCCAAACCGTCTCTGGTTTTATCGCGGAGATCGTTGGCACCATACCAAGGCATCTCGATACCTGACTTCAAAGTCTCTTTGCCCATTCTAAAAGGACTGGAAGAGACACATGAACCGGTACATATACCACATGCGGTACACAGAGAATCCTCCATACGTGGTTCAAACTCATATTTTCTGCCATCTGTGCGTTTTTGCATTGTAATCGCACCATAAGGGCAATCTTTTGCACACTGACCACAACCGTTACAGTGCTCAAGGTTGATTTCAGCACGAGGTTTTTCACCTCTGGATGGTAGCCAAGGCAGAATAATCAATAAAACTGTTACCCCTGTAGATATAGCCCATGCTATGCCCGGTCCCAAAAGATCAACGAGGGGATAAATATTGAGATAAAACCAGTCTAGATGTAAAATTGTGGGTGATTGTGTTAGTTGGGCTGCTTCGTGACTTACGGCTGGTTTTAATAGAGAGAGAATGACCAACGCTAACAAACTGCCAATAGCCAATGCCCGTGGTGGATAAAAGTCTATCTGACTTATACGGCTTACGTGGGTCCATAAAAGAAATACCAAGCCGACAGGCAGCCCTAAAAGATGTAAAAATGCCATCAAGGTAAAAAATCTATCAGATACTTGGCCATCGAGAAAATTAAATACCATGGCTCCTGGAACCATAGGAATCCAATCTATTAACTCTGATGTGGCAATGGCGATATATTGGGCCAACATATCCCAAACCAACCAATAGCCAGAAATTCCCAACATCACCACCATCCATAATGTTGGTACTCCTGTAAACCAAGAGAACCAACGTACACCCCGATAGCGATCACGGGAAAACTCGCGCCACATGTGCAAAAAGATAGTGATAATTACCGCATCAGATGCATAACGATGGAGACTGCGCATAATACCAGCCAACCACCACTGTTCATTGGTCATATACTCAACAGAATTAAATGCACCAGCTACGTTGGTCTCAAACAGGACAAAAACATATATCCCAGAGACCAAAATTATCCAAAAAAAGTAAAATGATAGTGAGCCGAGGTGATAAAAGGGATTTAGATTATTGCCAAAAACCCGGTTAAACCACTGCTCAATAGCAAGCACGGCATAGTTACTTGCATTTCTTATTTTTTCCAAGGATTTAGAACTCCAAAAAAATTTGCATGGTAAAAGTATATTTTTAAATATACGCTTCTTATAAACAAGAAGAAATGATTAAGATCAAGGTATTGAAAATAGCTACAAATACTGGGGGAGTTTAACTGCTTATACAACCTGTATGTTGAAACTATTAAATTATTAATTTTGCCAGTCTATACCAAATTGAATTAGGAAAGTCTTTTATTTTTACGAATTTCTATAAAAACCGTATAAAAGCCCGTTAAAATTATCGTCCCCCCAATAAACATCCCTATAAATAGTGAAAAATCAAAACGGTAAGCATCTTGAGTAGGATCATAACTTGTACAAAAAAAACGGACCTTCCGAATTACATTTTCAACCAGAGTTTCTGCTGCTGGTGGCTGCCCTAAAATCAACTCTTTTAGTGGCTCCAATAACAATGGCGTTGGGATTGTCTCACCATATACCTGACGGTATATTTTACCATCTGCTGCCACAACAGTAGCCTGCACAAGATGGTCAAACCCCCTTGGAGATGGTAGATAGGTAAAGCCAACATTTTTTATTAGTTTTTCGACCGTCTTCTTAGTACCACTTAAAAAATACCAGTTTGCTTCATTTTCTAAATCTTGCTGCTTGGCAAAACTGTTCATAGTTCTGGGTTTATCAAAACGGGTATCAAAACCTATGGTCACAACATTAAAACTATCACTGCCATAGGTATCCCTGGCTTTTTCAACAATATCTGCCAAAGAACGGGTTGCTACAGAGCAGGTATGATAACAGCTGGTATAGACCAAACTTAAAATATAGGGTTTTTCTTTTGTAATATCGAGAAGTTTTAACTGCCGTCCTGCACGATTGCGAAAGGTATAGGAATCTATTTGGCGTCCTATGGCATCTCGACTTAATTGCAGAGCCTCATCTGGATCAAAAGCAACAGTCTTTGCCTGAATATCTTTTGGGATTAACAAAAAGAGTGAAGCGACAAGAAGTGCTAGGAGTGGTTGGATAAAAACAGATTTGTATATTAATTTTATGTTACGCAAAAAAAATCCCGTCTAAAGAAGCAGCAACCAAAAATAGCCCTAATTGAACAAGTGATGCCCTGAAACTTCCCATTGCAACAGCCGGAACAGGATTTTGCACAAGCTTTATACTTCTGTAGAGAAAGAACCCACCACCAAGCATTGCCCCTACAAGATAGACCCATCCCAAACCAAAAAACACCGGCAATATAGATGCTGAAACCAACAGTACCGTGTTTGCCAATACCGCTTGAGCTGCTCTAGCCGGACCAGCAACAACAGGTAACATAGGCACACCTGCTTCTAGATATTCATCTTTGATAGCAATAGCTAAACTCCAAAAGTGGGGTGGAGTCCAAAGAAAGAGGACAAACGCCAAGGAGAGTGCTAGAGGGTTTAGTTCAGGATTTACCGCAGCAGTACCAGCTAAAACAGCAAAACTTCCTGCCAAACCGCCAATAACAATATTTAACCAAGTACGACGCTTTAACCAAACTGTATAAACAATGCCGTAAAAAAAAGCACCAGAAAATACAAAAACAGCAGCTAATGTATTGATAGTATAAGCAACAGCCAATACAGGAAGCATTAAAAGTGCAGCAAACAGTACCAACCATAAAGGGTGTTTAGTTAAAGCACCAGTAACAAAAGGACGATTACTGGTCCTCTTCATACGCGCATCAATATCTGAATCATAATAGTGGTTCAGACCACCTGCTGCTCCAGCCGCTAACAGAACAGCGGTTAGAAGAACCAACATCTGCACAAAAGTGGGAGATGGTCCTGGGGTCGCTGCCACGCCCATACCGGTTGTTACCAACATCGCAACACCAATACGAAGCTTAAAGAGAACTAAAATCTGTTTCGCCAAACTGACCATGTTATCGAGCAACCCTTAGAATGTTAATATTATCCCGGAAACGGCTGTTGCCTTGTTCTTAAACTACCGACTCTAGGATAATATCAATACCTGACATGCAACAAAAATTATAAAACAAGAGGGCGAACAGGATTGTTCGCCCTCTTTATTCTTAAATCTTACGACATTGGCCAAAGTGAAGATAGATATTTGGCGTTAATGAAGAAGTAGATCACGAATGTTGCCAAGAAGACCAGTGCCAGCACGAACGTGCCTTTGGCTTCTGTAGCTTCACCACCGTGTCCGGTATCTTCAATAGGTGCCAACTCCAACTTATCTGGCTTTGCAATATCATAGCTTGAGGCTGCCATTGGGAAACCAAAGCTGGATAGGAAGGTTGCACCCTTGTCCAGTTTTTCACCAAAAATCAGGGAACCTACAGCAATTAGGCAGAAGAGAGCACCACCGATAGAACCGATGATGGAACCTACAACAGCCATACCAAGCATACTAATAGCAGTACCTGCAAACTCAAACTGTAGAGCTGCATCGGTAAAGTTTACATCCCAGTGACGACGAGGTACACCAAGTGTTCCTGCACCCAAAAGAAGCAGAATCATGATGGTCATACCACCAGCAAAGAGATAAGGCTGCCATTTACACAATGTAGGCCAGATCAACTTACGACGGAAGACAACAGGAATGAGGAAGAACGTGATGGCCATAAATGCCAAGGTCGTACCAACTGCCACTGTAGCGTGGAAGTGAGCAGGAACGAAGATGGTATTATGGATGATCAGGTTGATCTGCTCTGTACCCATGACCACACCAGTGATACCACCGATGAAACCAAAGATGATTAGAGACATAAACATACCGGAGAATACTGGGTTATCCCATGGAGCTTTACGCAACCACTCAAACAGACCGTTTGTGTAGCCTTTTTTACGTTGTGCAACTTCAATACAACCAGGAACTGTCAAACCGTGGATCATACTAGCAAGAACAGCTAAGTACATAGCATAGCTGGTATTGAAGACTTTCCATGTTGAGCTGATGCCTGGATCTGTAAGGATGTGATGAGCAGAAGCCAACTGCAAGAAGAGAATGTAGAGCAAGAATGCGCCACGGCTAACTTTCTCTGACATTGGCTTGGCACCAAACACAATAGCTGCAATCGCATACCAGATAGAGACGTGAGCAGCAACATTAATCTGTTGTGAAGAGTGACCCAAAGCCCACCAAATAACACGATACATAGCTGGGTCGATGTTGGAGATGAATCCCATGGACCATAGCAGTGTTGGAATGAGGATGACAGCACCGGATGCGATGGTGAAAACCGCAATAATTGTTGCAACCAAAGCACCAAAGGTAACCAGAGGAACAGAGCCATCATAGGTTTTCTCAGCCTTAGCAACCACCAATGTACCCAAAAAGATAAAGCAGCCGATCAATGCTCCAACCGCGAACAAGATAAGTCCGAGGTAGAAAATCGGTTCCGCTGGCATGGGAACATAAGAGGTGAACATCACACTAGAGTTGCCACGGAAAAAGGCAATAGTAGTAATGACGGAACCTAGCAGCATAAGTATAAAACCCAGCCAACCAATTGCTGGCGTTGCCGGACGGCAGCGCAACAGAGTTGACGAGGCAAAATAGAGAACAGCCATTTCAAACGCGATGATCCAGAAAATAAGAATAGCCGTACCGTGAGTGGTAAGAGCCATATAGAAAGTTTCTGCATCGAGAAGATGGATACCAGGTGCGCGTGTTAAGGCAACAAGCAGACCAAAGATACCACCGATGAGTAGAAATACTACACCAAGTACTGCATGAGCTTTCATCAAAGACTCAGCAGATTTATGAAAATACAGGCCCGAATCAGGGCACCGTCGAAACATGTTGACAGCCATTTTACTTTGCTCCTTACTTCGGATTATTTAACGATGATTTTACCTAGCATTTGGTGGTGACCAATACCACAGTATTCATTACAAATAACACCATATTCACCCGCTTTACTTGGAGTAAGGGTAATAACAGTCTCATATTGTGGCAGAATCTGTAGATTAATATTTACTGGCTGTAGTGAAAAACCATGTTGATAATCAAGAGAGGACATGTGTAGACGATAACTTTTGCCCTTTTCTAGCTCCAAAATTGGCCACCACTCCCATAAACGGCCCAAAAGATAAACATCACTTCCAGCAGGAGGTGCTACAACAGGAATTTCAGCATCTGTCTCAGTACGCACAGTATATTTTGAAACCATGTTCTGAGTTTTTGCTTCAAAGAGTTCAGCAGTTGTCTTGTATGATTCGTTGGAAAGGTTCTGTTTTCCATAGACATGCCAATAAGGCATCCATAGGAACAGAACAAGACACCAAAGCAGGGCAATGATCACCCAGGTGATTTCAATTTTATGAATCGGCTCATTCCACCAAATCCTTTGTGATGGGGGCATAATACTCATGTTAAGATTCTCCTTTCACCAAGAATTTATGGGACCATTGGGGGTGCAGTAGGTATGCCGATAATCTCCATGATG
>JADFYX010000137.1 GCA_015232795.1 Magnetococcales bacterium | reverse complement strand
AGGGGGAGTGGTTGTGGTGATGGAGGTTTAACATTAGGGATAATTTTTTGTTCTTCTGCACAAAAAGGGCAGAACTTATCCTGAATACCAATCTCTTTTTCACAATTGAAACATTTTATCTTGGCCATGGGGTCAACCTTTAATTTAGATTTACCAAGTACCTTCCTTTTGCTTTCTGATAATATACAATATTCTATTTTCTTTCAACCAACACCTCTTTTTCAAAAATCAACCATCACTGATTTGTTGCGTTTTTAAGATTAACTTGTTTTTAAAATAATCACTGTTAATATCTTGGCTGATATTACTACCGAATATAGGTTTACAGTAGTTGAAAAATTGGTTTGTTGCTTGCGCTAACGAAGAGGATATGAAAATTTTCTTTAACATTTATTATGTATTCTAAACTAAGCTCTTTTTTTGTTGTTACTCTAGTAGTCCTGTCGATTTTTGGCTGTGCGACTTCAACACCTACTACATCAAGTTGGAGTGTTGAGCAGATTGCCCACTCAAATTTTGCCAATATCAATTTGCAAAACAGTAATAAAGAAATTGTTGGCACTGTTAGTAGGGATTGGGTTCGCTCTATGGTAGATATAAAATATCGCATAGAGAAGGTAGCCAAAATAAAAACCCATTTAATGATAACGGAAGGTGACACCCCAAACGCATTTGCTTGGAGTAACAAGCAACACAATATGATAGCTTTCAACGTAGCCATGCTAGATTTTCTGCAAAAAGATGTTGATCAATTTGCCTTTGTTTTTTGTCATGAAATTGCTCACAATGTAAAAAAGCATTCCCAAGAAAGTAGCGATAGAGATGGGGGATTGGATGTCCTTGGTTATGCTGTGGGAGTTGGTCTTTCCGTTGCAGGAGTAACTGGGGCAAGAATGCTATCAGATGCTGGTGTTACCCTGGTAAAACGGAAATATGATAGAGATCAGGAGCGTGAAGCCGATGCCCTTGGTTTGCAATATATGAAACTTGCAGGATTCAACCCCCAAGGAGCGATAAAATTCAATCAACGCATGTTGAATAAATCAGAAGGGACATCTTTACCTTTTCTCAGTACACACCCAACAACTCAGGAGAGGATAAACAATTTAAAGAGAGCTCTTTAAATCAAGTTATTCATTACCTAAAATATTGACCAATAATATCTAGTTAAAGGATTGATAAATATGACTAAAACAACATTTTTACTTGAAGAGTCAGAAATTCCAACCCATTGGTATAATGTTATTCCTGATTTACCAACTCCCCCAGCTCCCCCATTGGGGCCGGATGGTAAACCAATTTCTCCTGATGCGTTATTGGCAATATTTCCCGAGGCTCTCATACAGCAAGAGAT
Organism: Magnetococcales bacterium; assembly: GCA_015232795.1. Classification (GTDB taxonomy): domain Bacteria; phylum Pseudomonadota; class Magnetococcia; order Magnetococcales; family JADFYX01. The sequence goes on along the minus strand of JADFYX010000137.1, from coordinate 5,270 downwards.
GTCACCCCAGAGGTGGATTGAAATACCGGAAGCTGTAAGAGAAATTTATGCTCTTTGGCGACCAGCTCCAATGAAACGGGCTGTGCGTCTGGAAAAAATGTTGGGAACACCTGCTAAAATTTATTATAAATATGAGGGGGTCAGTCCTGCTGGATCCCACAAACCAAACACCGCCATACCCCAAGCTTATTATAATAAACAGGCAGGTATAAAGCGGATTGCCACGGAAACCGGAGCAGGTCAGTGGGGCTCTTCAATGGCTCTTGCAGGGCAGATGTTTGGCCTTGATGTGCGTGTCTATATGGTGAAGGTTAGCTATGGTCAAAAGCCGTTTCGCCGTTCAATGATGGAGACATGGGGTGCAGAGGTTTTTGCCAGCCCGACCAATATGACAAATGCTGGACGTGCGGCTTTAGCCCTAGATCCCAATAATCCTGGTTCTCTTGGTCTGGCTATCTCTGAGGCGGTAGAAGAGGCAGCAACTAATGCTGATACCAACTACGCATTAGGGTCGGTTTTAAACCATGTTTTGCTGCATCAGACTGTGATAGGTCTGGAGTCTAAAAAACAGTTTGAAAAAGCGGGAGACTATCCTGATATCATTATCGGTTGTTGTGGTGGTGGCTCCAACTTTGCCGGGACCGCCTTTCCATTTTTGGCTGATAAGGCTGCTGGTAAGGATATTCGTCTCATAGGGGTAGAACCAGCATCTTGTCCAACCATGACACGGGGCCACTATGCCTATGATTATGGTGATACAGCCAACTTAACCCCACAAACCTTAATGTACACTTTGGGTAGCAATTTTATGCCCCCTAGTATCCATGCTGGTGGACTCCGTTATCACGGTGAGTCGGCTCTACTATCGCAGTTGGTACATGAGGGAATAATAGAGGCCCGTTCTGTCCAGCAGTTGGCAACCTTTGAGGCTGGAGTTCAATTTGCCAAAGCCGAAGGTATTATCCCTGCACCTGAATCCTGCCACGCTATACGGGCTGCTATTGATGAGGCGTTGGTCTGTAAAGAGAGTGGGGAGGAAAAAACCATCTTCTTTACCTTGTCTGGTCATGGTCATTTTGATATGGCCTCCTACGATAAATATTTTGCAGGAGAGCTAGAAGATTACGAATATCCAGAAGAGGCCATTAAAGATGCTCTGTCTCGTCTACCTAAAAACCCTTAATAATTGGATGATAAAAATATGGAAAATGTAAAGAGTGAAAATGATCTTTTACAACAGAGTGTGGCTGACTTGACTAAATTGGTTGAAAGATCAGAAAAAAGAACTTTACGTTTAGAGAGACTTTTAAGACATGGGACAGTGCTTTTTGTCTGTGTATTGTCTTTGATTTTGTTTATGGGGGTAGAGTGGGTGGTTAAAGCAGAGGCTACCAATACCATTAAGGAGCTAAAGGAGGATATGGACAGCATGAATAACATCATGAAACAGACTAGTTCCATGCTTACCTCTTTGAATGAGAAAGATCCTCAAACTGGCAAAACCCCAATTGAAAGAATTGATAATATCATTGCTTCTGTAGACACAATTTTAACAGATTCGACAAGTGAAAAATCTTTGAATAATATTGATAATTTTATTCTTCACCTCTCTAAACTGCAAGGCATACAAGAGATGCTGTCGACAATGCCAAAGATGGGTACAGATATGCATAACATGACCCAAAATATGGCAAGCATGAGTGCCAATATGGCGATTATCACAAATAATACCAGCATGATGAGTTATGACCTAAGAGGCATGACCAGAAGTGTGTCTCCCACAATGAACCGTATGGGAGACTTTATGGATTGGATGCCATAAAGATAGCAATATTATTATTTTAACTGTAGGAGTGAGCTTGCTCTCTCCTACAGTTAAAATTTAAAACGGTTATAGTTTAATAACAGCCATTTTGTCTTGAGTCATGTCGTGCATTGTATATCCAATGCCACCAGTGTTGTAACCAGACTCTCTGCGCCCGGCAAAGGGCATCCAATCTACCCGAAAAGCGGTGTGGTCGTTGACCATTACTGCCGTTGCGTCAAGTTCTCTTACAGTTTTCATGGCAACATCAAGGTTTTTGGTAAATACAGATGCTTGAAATGCAAAGGGTAAACTGTTTGCTCTTGCTATTGCTTCTTCTATGGAAACATAACTATAAACACAAATAGCCGGGCCGAATATCTCTTGGGTAGAGACTTTAGCATCAGGTGCAGGGTTTAATAATACTGTTGGTTCGTAGGTGGTATTGCCAAGTTTATTGCCACCAGATAAAACCTGTGCACCACTCTGTTTTGCCTCATCAATCCACTCAGCAACCCGGTCTACTTCATTGGGGCGGATTAGTGGTCCACAGTCTGTCTCTTCATTTATTGCATCACCGACAATGAGTTTTTTTGTGCTCTCCCCTAGATATTGGGCCAATTCATTAGCAAAATCTTCGGGTGCAAAAATTCGTTGCACAGATACACAAACTTGACCTGAATGGTAAAAGCCTCCTTTGATCAAGCTGGGCAGCATGGTTGTTAAGTTGGCACTGGAATCAATAATTACAGGGGCTGCACCACCATGTTCTAAAGCACAACGTGTGCCGGGGGCCAGTTTCGAACGTAGCATCCATCCCACCTGTCCAGAGCCAATAAAAGAGAAAAATGCTACACGAGAATCTGTGATCATTTGTTGAGCCGTGGCATTATCACAGGCAACAAATCGGCACCACTCCTCTGGTAGTCCAGCTTCGTAAAGAATATCGACAAAAGTTTTACATGAAAGAGGGGTATCTCCTGCCGGTTTAATAAGTACTGGGCAACCAACTGCTACAGCAGGGGCAACCTGATGGACTATTAGATTTAGAGGGTGGTTAAAGGCCGAAACGGCAACAACTGGTCCTATGGGTTCCCGGCTACAAAAGGCTATGCGCCCAGCCCCAGCGGCTGTTAGATCCATGGGTATCTCTCTACCGCTCATATGGGAAAGCTCTTTTGTGCATAGCCCCACCCCATCTATGGCCCGTGTTACCTCTACACGAGCATCTCTAAGGGGTTTTCCCCCTTCGCTAGCTATTTGATATGCAAGCTCTTCGGCCCGTTCTTGCATAATTTTGGCAGCTTTATTGAGAACCTCAATACGCTTGTAGGTTGGTAGCCAGTTAGAGCGTTTGCGAAATAGATTATGCGCGGTTTCCAGATAGCCATCCACTGTTTCCCAAGAGGTCAGGGGTACGGAGCCAATAACATTCAGGTCAAATGGATTAACAACTTCTAGTTCTGGGGGTTGTGTTGTGTCGTTCATAATAAACAGGTCTTTTGCTCAAGTTCATCGATTAAGACTTTCTGGTTTTCAGAATAGTCAACAGGTACATCTACCAGATGTACACCTCCAGCCTTAAAGGCTTTTTCCAGGGTAGGTATAAGGTCATCTACCGCCTCAACCCGGTGTCCGATAGCCCCATAGCTTGTGGCATACATTACAAAATCAGGATTATTATATGTTAACCCATAATCAGCAAAACCAGCAGCTTGTTGCTTCCAACGAATCATACCATAGGAGCCATCATTCAAAACGGTAACAACAAGGTTAAGTCCTAACCTAACAGCAGTTTCCAACTCTTGAGAGTTCATCATAAACCCACCATCACCACATATAGCCATAACCCGTCTATCAGGGTGTAACATTGCAGCCATCATGGCGGAAGATAGTCCAGCTCCCATGGTGGCAAGGGCGTTATCCAATAGTACGGTGTTGGGATGATAGGCTTTATAGTTTCGGGCAAACCAGAGTTTATATATACCGTTATCAAGTGCTATGATATCTTTGTCACCCATTACCTTTCTGGTATCACCAACTATACGTTGGGGAACAATTGGAAAACGAGAATCATCCATACAATGTTTCATGTGGATTTCAACGTCTTCCTTAATTCTTATAAAATATGACCTGTCAAATTTTACCTCGCCACCAAGTTTTTCGTTTAGCCTTTCTATTGAGCGGGCAAGATCGCCAACTACTTCAACCTGAGGAAAATATACCTGATCCACTTTAGCAGATTTGTAATTTATATGGATAACCTGTTTACCACCATATTCCATGAAAAATGGTGGTTTTTCGATGACATCATGGCCTATGTTGATTATTAAATCCGCACGGTCGATTGCGCAGTGTAGGTAATCCCCAGAGGAGAGAGCAGCCGTACCCATGAAGATTTCGGAACGTTCATCCACAACACCTTTACCCATTTGGGTATTGAAAAATGGAATTCCCGTAGTATGGACAAAATTACTGAGAGTACGCTGTGCATCTCTTCGGTTTGCCCCGGCACCAATTAGAATTAGGGGCATTTTGGCATTTTTTATAAGATTTGTAGCCTCTTCAAGTACAGCCTCATCGGCAACAGCATAATGACGTGTGTGGGGTGCTAGAACTGGTGCGTCAGTATCTTCAGCAGCAATATCTTCAGGTAGCTCCAACAGTACAGCACCGGGTCGTTCCTCTTCAGCTATACGGAATGCTTCTCGCACCAACGCCGGAATAGTATTGCCGTGGACAATCTGTTTGGACATTTTACAAATTGGGTCAAACAGACCAACTACATCAATTATTTGGAACTGCCCCTGTTTTGACTTTTTAATGGGCTTCTGTCCGGTGATCATAATGAGAGGCATACCGCCCAAATGGGCATAGGCTGCGGGTGTAGCAAAATTTGTGGCCCCAGGCCCAAGGGTAGCCATACATACCCCGGCTTTTCCAGTCAAACGACCATAAGTGGCAGCCATAAATCCGGCTCCCTGTTCGTGACGGGTTAATATCAACTTAATTTTTGATGTTCTTAAGGATTCAACAAGATCGAGGTTTTCTTCTCCAGGTACGGCAAAAATATATGATACACCTTCTGCCTCCAAGGAGCGCACAAGCAGATCTGATGCTTTTGTCATTGTGTTCATGATCTTACCTCTATTGGTTACTTAATAATAATCCATTGTATAGGCATTACCTTCAAATTTGGAAGTATATAGTTAATATTTTTTTGTTATTTTAATAGTTGTAAATAACCTCTGGGGTTTTCTTAATTTCGTTTGTGCAGTTTTTGGCTACTGTATACATCATTCGCAATTTTTACTCTTATAGTGAGATTCCAAATTAATTATTATTTTCCTGTAGCTATATCTTGCGTTGGTAATTTCAAACTAATAGTAAACCTGAATCGGTGACTTCAAACGTAGACACCCCAACCTATGCTCCTATGAGAGTATTTTGACCACTGAAAAACCCT
>JADFYX010000136.1 GCA_015232795.1 Magnetococcales bacterium | reverse complement strand
AATTAAAACATTTGTCAAAGGCTCTGCTTTTGCAAAAGAAATTCGCAACAAGATTCTACATATAAAGTCGACATATAATAGAAATAATAGATATGAAATTTCATCGAAAATGCATAATGGTTAGATAGTATAGATAATTACTTGAGCTTTGGGGAGTTGGATATTGAACTTGATACTTCGAAAATTTGTTGCTTTTTTTTTGATGCCAATAATGTTCTGTTTGAATGGACCTATAATTCAAACCGTTGTTGCAGCATCAGCAGATACCAATATCACACACACTGGAATTGAAGCAGCGAATGCAGGTGAACGTGTACAAGTGATAGCTACTATCTATGATCCGGCTGGTGTTGATATAGTTAGGACATATTTTAAGGCAGCAGAAGGCAAAAACTTTAATTTTGTTTCTATGAATGATATAGGCGAAAATCAGTTTTCCGGCACTCTACCAGCTCCTGCAGCAAATGCTGGTACTGTTGATTATCTTATTCTGGTCAAAAACAGTGACAACATAGTAGTTAAATCCCAAACTTTTAGTATCACAGTAACTAAAGGCACCGGAGATGCTCCTCAACCTAGTGATCCAGTTCAGGTCTTTTCAGAACTAGCTGAGGCCCCTACTGAAATAGCAGGTTTCACAGATAGCATTGTCACAGATGTTGTGGTATCTGCTGCTAAATTTGGTGTTGTAGCCGGAGTTGTAAGTCAAGTTGCTGCTGGGGGATCAGCAGCCACTGCAGGAGCAGTTAGCGCAGGAACAACAACAGCTACCGCTTCCACAGCTACTACCGCTGCTACTGGTACTGTATCAACTGGTACTGAAACTGCAACTGCAACCACCAAGACTGCAGTCAAATCAACTGGCATAGGTACAATGACAAAGCTTCTCGGTGGTGTAGTTGCTTTAGCAGGTGGTGGTCTGGCCATGTCAGGAGGTGGTGGCGATAGTAGCGACTCTAGTTCTAGCAGTAGTAGTTCCAGCAGTAGTAGTTCCAGCAGCAGTAGCGGTTATGATTATTGTGCACAATTTGGTACTTCTACAGCAAACGGAGGGACGGCTACTATCACATGTAATGGTAGCACCCAATCAGTGTGTACAAATAGTGGTTCCAACACAATCAATATTAATTTTTCATCAATAAGTTCTGCATCCTGCTACTATGTATCACATGCTGAGTCTGGTGGAACCATGTCACCAAGTTCAGATTTTTTCCAATATGGTAGTACATTATCGTCTACAAGTTTGACTTTTGCTGCCAATGGCGGTACACACGCTTCAGCAAGCCTTGCCTGTACTTCGTACGCAGATGCCTCCAATACTTGTGGTGGTAGTTCATCATCTTCATCCTCCTCATCATCATCTTCATCCTCTTCATCATCATCTACATCTTCATCATCTACTTCTTCTGGGACGGGAAGAGTAACATGTAATGCCGGTTTTGATAAAGATTATTGTTGGGAGGTTACTGTAGACAGTGGAAGTAGTACATGTAGTAATAGTATAGCTTCTGGCGCATGCTCCACCGCAAACCTTCTCTTCGTGTGTACCATAACTTCATACCCCAATGAAACTGTTAAAGCAAACTACTATTCACCAACCTACGATAACAAAAATATAAATGATTATGCTAATTATGGTTACACTTGTACCTATTATTAGTTAAAAGTATATTGTAGAAGGTGGGATTGTATATGGTAGAAGGTGAGGTTCTCCACACAGACCTACCATTGCCACTGACAATATCTTTCATTATGATTTTGTTACCTATGAACCACCTTTACCTCCATAGCAGAAAACTGATAAACTTGATGCAAAGAGTAGTGTTATTGCAACAAAAAAAATTTTCTATATCCTTGATTCTAGTTATGGGTCTCTCTGCTATCCTGGGATTCTCACAAGCTTTAGCAGGGAATACCAAATTGTCGCTGGAGATATCCCTAGGCAAAACCCATGTAATTGTTAGTGCCACCAACAACAGCACATCACAACTGTTTGTGCACACACTATCTCTTGAGTTTGATAAACAGCACTTGCGTAAAAAAGTAAAACGGTTCATATCTACAGGACAAACTGTCCAAGAACAATTCAAGGTTGATTTTCTCAAGACTCCCGGTAGCTATGCACTAGTTGCCGGGGTGAATTATTTACAGAACAATAGCAAAGCCGGGTTCAAACATCTGGTTCCCATTACAATAGGCACAGCTAAACCTATCTCTTCCACCTGTCAGGCCATGCCAGCCATCATTAACCCTCAAGGGGTTATAACGGTTTATTCCACTAAACCAGATTTAATGAGACTAGTTCTGCCAGAACCGTTGGTGGTGAAAAAGGTGCTGTCCACAGATAGGCAAAAGCAATTTACAGTACACACTACTGCCACTGACTTAATTTTGAACTCTCACTATTATGCAGTTGAAGAAGAAGTTGTGAATGGGCATCACACCCTTAACTATTGCCGAGGCTCGTTGAAGATACATGCCGACCCTAACACTCACTACTCAAGGGGAAGATTGAGCAACCAACACCTGCAATGGCTTGGATTATTTTTTATATTTCTATTTATTACTGGCAAAAAATACCAAAACCGTTTGGGGTACGCAGTTGTAAAGTATGCAGCTCGCATTCTTCTGCTGGTAGTAGCTTATCTGTTGTTAAAAAACGCTACATTGTTATCAAAGCTTTTAAGCCCCTCATCCATATGGTTACCCAACCATTTTAGTGGTAATAATTTTGGCTATTTTTTCATATGGTTTTTGGATGGATATTTTCTGGGATGTCTGCTCTTATCCCTGCCTTATTCCTATTGGATGAACCATGAACAGCCTTTGAAGAGAGACAAATACGCAACCCTAGTGGAGAGTTTGGGAGCTCTCTTGTTACAGCCCTGGAAGAAAAAGTATTGGAATTGGTCTACACCAGCCCGACTTGGGGGATTGACGGTACTGGTCAAACTATTTTTTGGTCCCTATCTTATATCGTGGGTGATCAATAACACAGTTCATCAAAACAATTTACTAAATGATTGGCAATGGAATTTTCAGGCAATCAACATATTTATAACAGCATTGTTTATCTATCTTGATACAATTGTATTTACCATTGGCTATTATTCTGAATCACCAAAATTAAAAAATCAGATCAGAAGTGTGGAGCCAACCTTGTTGGGATGGGTAGTCTGCTTATGGTGTTATCCCCCATTTAACCATTACTCATTTCGTATATTTGACCATAGGCTGTTTGACTTTGCCTGGACATCTCCAGTATGGCTTCAAGGTGCTGCCACCTTAGGAATTACCATTTTGTGGGGTATTTTCTGCTGGGCTTCTCTCTCCTTAGGTTTCAAGGCTTCCAATCTGACCAACCGGGGTATAGTAAACAGGGGACCGTACAAATTTGTACGCCACCCAGCATATTCTGCCAAAATAGGGGTATGGTTAATTCAAACTATAGTCTTTGGTCAATTCGCAATACTATTGTTTATGGGGTTTACCATTATCTATGGTATGCGTGCCTGGACCGAGGAGCGACATTTGTCGTTAGACCCTGAATATCTAGAGTATAAAAAACAGGTCCCATGGAAGGTGTTACCACGGCTTTTTTGAATTATCCTAAAATAGCTACATAGTTTTAAAGCCAACTCCAAATTTTCAACTGGATGATCAATACACTATGGCTTTAATTTCTAAAACATAATTGACACACACATTAGCATACGATTGGCAGATTCAAGAAACTAAACCCTCTGTTGATAGGTAAGTAGAAGTATCTAACTCGTCACTATTAATCCATCACTTAGAAGCAAATATCTTAACTGCATCCTCAAACTGCGCTTGCACCTGTTCTATAATAGTCGGCAAGGCAGTGATTGGTATACCTGTGGTTTCCCAAGCAGATGGGTTAAATGGTGGTACATGTGGCTCCATGGCACTGCCATACAGCATACTTGATGCTACAACTTCCGCTACATGTATTATTGCCGTTTCCAGTTGAAAATCTTCTGCCTTATTAGGTGTATGGTGGTTCATAACCGGAATAACCAATTCAGGGGGTAGTTGCCATGCTTTAAGCAGCCTGCCACCAACCTCTGCATGGTCAAAGCCAAGGATGTCTCGCTCCAACTTATAGACAGGTATTTTACCCTCTTTACACTGTGCTGCAAGCTTGTCGGTATGCTCCATTAATTTGGTATAAATAATCAGATGTCCCACATCATGAAGCATACCTGCTAAATAAAAACGTTCTGTGTTTACCAAACGTTTGGTAGTGGCAATAACCCTTGCTGCTACACCACATGCAACACTGTGCCGCCAAAAGGTATCCATATTTATCTGTTTACCAGCATATTTGGTACACATCTTTACGGTAAAAATAGCCGTAACCAACTCTTTTAGCTGCTTGGTTCCGATCATGGTCAACGCCCTGGAAATGGTCTTGACCGGAAAAGGGCTGGTATAAAAGGCACTGTTGGCAAGTTTAAGCAGACGGGCAGAGAGTGCCGGGTCTTCAGTAATTATTTTAGCAACGGCAGCCATTGACCCACGGGGATCATCCACCGCCTTGTTAATGCGGGGAACAATAGCAGGCATTGAGGCAATCTGGCTTTCTGAATCAATTAAACGGTCTAGATCAACGACGGCCATGACGGGGCATCCTTCCTTGGGAACTTTGCGGTAGAGCGCGACGAGCTTTTTTTACCGGCTCCTCAGAGGTTATTTTAGTAAGTGCTGGATTTTTTTTCATCTGCGTAACGCAAAAGTTAAACAGCTCTTTTATAACAGGATTTTTAAGGTCGTTCTGACAAAAATATTCTTTGGCTTTTAGCAATACTTTATCATCACTGTCAGATTGGGAAGCAACATTGGCATCACCAGCAGAAGCTGAGGAGGAATCCTCTTTGATATCAACTTCTGGAACACCCCATGTCCTGAATATCTTGAGATGTTTAGCTGTTATCTCTTTACCTGCTGCTAGGAGCATACGACCGTTCTCGTCCAAGGCATCACTAGCCAAGACCATGCCTGGATCGACATCAAGTATACGCTTAATCGCCATAATAAACCCTTGCACCTTTTTGCAAATATTAAACAAAAATATTTTTACTAAGTTTTTCTAAATATGATCCAGTATACTACATAGCTTGATAAGTGAATGGCAAATTGTTTGTATTATTTTGTAAGTTAACCTTTGAAAATAATATATTGTAATGCATTCTGTTGAGGCTACAACTCTACATTACACAGTAAATTGCAGCAGGCTTTTAAGCTAATTTATTCAACTAACCATTTATATTAAGCAAAGGATGAAAAAATTGTATGGGTGTTCCCAGAGCAAATGGATTGTCAAAGGAAGATTTTAGACGATTGGCAAGCTTTATCCAGGAGCAAGTAGGCATTCAGATGCCTGACTCAAAATGCTCTTTGCTCACGGCTCGCTTACAAAAAAGATTGCGTATTTTAAAAATGTCATCTTTTTCTGATTATGTGGATTGGATCTTAAATCCTCAACATTCAGGGGAAGAGATGATTAATTTTTTGGATCTGGTGACAACCAATAAGACAGATTTTTTTCGTGAGCCAGCCCATTTTGATTTTATGACATCAACAGCACTACCGACCCTCATGCAAAAGCATGGGGCAGGCACCCGGCGACTGTTACAGATGTGGAGCGCGCCTTGCTCTTCTGGTGAAGAGCCATACACCTTGGCTATTGTGGCAATGGAGTTTGCCAAGTCAAACATAATTCCCAACTATCAAGTTAAAATTCTTGGCTCTGATCTCTCTACCCGTGCTTTAAAAAAAGGTTATGAGGCTATCTATGAAAAAAGTAAACTTGAAGGTGTGCCTTTAAACATAAAAAAAGAGTACATGTTAAAAAGCAAAAACAGGGAAAAACCCACAGTGCGTATGGGACCAAAATTACGCTCAATGGTCACATTTCAACATCTTAATTTTATGGATGCTGACTATAATATTCCCAATGCATATGACATTATATTCTGTCGCAACTGTTTGATCTATTTTGACCGTCCTACATCATCAAACATTGTAAATAAACTATGCCGCAACCTACAACCCGGTGGCTATTTTTTTATCGGTCATGCCGAAACTCTAAATGGTTTAGAAGTTCCTGTTAAGCAGGTAGCACCAACTATCTATCAAAAACCATATTTAGAATAAGTTAACTCTATTCTAAATTTTTTAAGGAGTAAATTTTTAAGATCTGATTTGGGATTTTTTCATCATTACTGAGCCATCACGAGTAGAGAAAATTATTTTACGGCTATCTAGTCCTCCTACACTTGAAGCAACTACAGGTATTTTTTCAATTTTCAATATATCCCAAGCAACCTCAATGTTGCGTTCTCCCACATTCATCACTCCTGCTGTCCCTTGAAGAACAGCTCCACCACCAAACACCTTGGCGATAAGGTTTGACCTTTGACACCCCATTTCAAACATTTTTTCTATTAAAACATTAATTGCAATATTGCCATATTTTGGAGTGGGAAGGCCGTCCCCATTCCAGAGGGGCAGCTTGTAATGGTTCATGCCACCTTTTAGCAAATTATTATCCCAAATACATATAGCAATACAAGAGCCTAATACCGTGGTGATGGTATAGTCATC
>JADFYX010000135.1 GCA_015232795.1 Magnetococcales bacterium | reverse complement strand
GGAGGGTGGTTACCTCCTATAGGTCTCCTTGATTTTATTCCCGGCTTAGTTTGGTTGGCGATAAAAGCTGGGTTCTTGATGTTTGTTTTCTTGTGGCTACGTGCTACTTTCCCCCGCTATCGTTATGATCAGTTGATGCGGTTGGGGTGGAAGGTATTTCTCCCGGTATCCCTGTTTTGGATTTTCTTAACCGGGCTGATGCTCCATCTTACAGGTAACGCGTAACAGGAGAGTAGTTGATGGGTATCGATATCAAACAGTTTCTTGGCAGTTTTATGTTAATTGAGTTGGCTCAGGGTATGGCTGTGACCCTGAAACACTTTTTCAAGCCTAATATTACCATCCAGTACCCAGAGGAGAGAACACCAATCTCCCCAAGATTTCGTGGTGAGCATGCCCTGCGGAAATACAGTGATGGTACTGAAAGATGTGTGGCTTGTAAACTATGTGAAGCAGTCTGTCCCGCACAGGCTATTTATATTAAGATTGATGTTGATAGTACGGCGCAAAAACGTATTACATCTGTTTATGACATTGATCAAACAAAATGTATTTTTTGCGGTTTTTGTCAGGAAGCCTGCCCAGTTGAGGCTGTGGTCCTGACTCCAAACTTTGAGTATCATGGTGAGTCGCGGGCTGATCTCTATCATACCAAAACCAAGCTGTTGAATAATGGCGAACGTTTTAAAAATGAGATTGATGCCTGTATTGAAGCTGACGGTAAATATCGGTAGTTAGGGGTTTTGAGGTAATCATGGTAGCGGATATAGTTTTCTACCTTTTTGCGACGATCACCGTTGTTGCAGCACTCGGTGTAGTCAGTGCAAAAAATCAGGTCCATTCGGTCTTGTTTCTGGTCCTGACTTTTTTCACCACAGCAGCACTATTTGTGTTGTTGGGGGCTGAATTCCTGGCGGCCATTTTAGTAATGGTCTATATGGGAGCAGTCGCCATTCTGTTTCTCTTTGTCGTAATGATGCTTGATGTAGAATTTTCTACATTAAAAGAGGAAGCTGTACAGTATCTGCCGTTAGGCATAGCTGTTGGTGTGGTTATCCTTATAGAGATGATTGTTATTATTACCCAGGTTCATGTTGAACATGACGGCATGGTGGCAGTTGCTGGTGAAATAACAAACACAATGGAGATAGGGCGGATACTTTATACCAAATATCTTCTTCCCTTTGAGATTGCCTCTATAATATTGCTAGTGGCCTTGGTTGGTGCAATAGTATTGACTTACCGTGTACGTAAGCGTCCTAAACAGCAAAATATACCCAAGCAGCTTGCTCGTACTCGTGCTGAGGCTGTTGAACTTAAAAAAGTAGCATCTGGTGAGGGGGCTTCTTAGGCAATGAGTTTAGATCATTATCTGGTACTTAGTGCCCTGTTATTTACCATTGGCGTTTTTGGTATTTTTCTTAATCGACGCAATGTTATTATCATTATGATGAGCATTGAATTGATACTTCTGTCTGTCAATATCAACTTTGTGGCATTTTCAAGCTACATGGGCAATATAGACGGACAGATAATGACTTTTTTTGTGCTGACTGTCGCAGCAGCTGAAGCGGCTATTGGTCTTGCCATCCTGGTTACATTTTTCAGGAACCGGGCAACTATTGACGTTGAAGAAATCGACACCTTGAAGGGATAAGGACCGGTCCTGCCGGCATTGTTTTAATATGAGCAGAGAACTCCTCATAATCGTTGCACCGTTAATTGGCTCTATGATTGCAGGCCTTTTTGGACGGTATATTGGCAAAGTCATGGCTCGCAATGTGACCATCTTAGGTATGACGGTCTCAGCGGTGTTGGCTATTATTGTCTTTATGGAAATTGCCGTTGGTGATGCTCCAGAGATACGTCAGGAGGTTTTCTCCTGGATCGTAGCAGGTGATTTTAAGGTTCACTTCGGTATTTTAATCGATAGAATTACAGCAACCATGCTCATTGTGGTCTCTGGTATATCCACTCTTATCCATATCTACTCTATTGGGTATATGGCAGAAGATCCTCATCAACCGCGCTTTTTTAGTTATCTCTCCTTTTTTACCTTTGCTATGTTGATGTTGGTAACTGGCGACAACTTCTTGCAACTGTTTTTTGGTTGGGAAGGTGTAGGTCTTGCCTCTTATCTGCTAATCGGCTTCTGGTATCAAAAAGAGTCAGCCTGTAACGCAGCTATGAAAGCGTTCTTGGTTAACCGAGTTGGTGACTTTGGCTTTGCATTGGGTATCTTTGCTATCTATATGATCTTCGGCACTCTCGATTATGCCGAAGTGTTCAAGATGGCAGCAACCGCACAATATCCAAAAACCATTGATTTTATAATCTTTGGTGCATCTGATACTATAACAGTAATCACCTTGCTGCTCTTTATCGGGGCAATGGGTAAATCGGCACAATTTATTCTCCACACCTGGTTGCCTGATGCTATGGAGGGACCAACTCCGGTATCTGCTTTAATTCACGCAGCAACCATGGTTACTGCTGGTGTATTTATGGTCTGCCGTACTTCACCGCTGTTTGAGCTATCACAGACCTCTCTTACTGTGGTTACCTTAGTTGGTGCAACAACAGCACTATTTGCTGCAACCGTAGGTCTGGTGCAAAACGATATTAAACGGGTTATCGCTTACTCCACCTGTTCACAGCTTGGTTATATGTTTTTTGCTGCAGGTGTTTCGGCATACTCAGCAGCAATTTTTCATCTTATGACCCATGCATTCTTTAAGGCTCTACTATTTTTGAGTGCTGGTGCGGTTATTCATGCCATGCATCACGAGCAGGACATGCGTAAGATGGGTGGTCTCTGGAAAAAAATCCCCATCACATATACTGTGATGATGATTGGAACTCTTGCTCTAACAGGGTTTCCATATCTAGCTGGATTCTTCTCCAAGGATGCAATTTTAGAGGCAGCTTATGCTTCTCATACCACAGTTGGAATGGTTGCTTGGGTTATGGGAATGACAGCTGCGGTATTGACCTCTTTTTATTCATTCCGCCTTATCTTTATGACCTTCCATGGCAAACCTCGGGATCAGCACGCTTATGATCATGCTAAAGAGGCTCCTTGGTCAATTCGTTTTCCGCTGCTGGTTTTGGCTGTGGGTGCGATATTCGCAGGAATGCTCGGTGCGCCTATGGTACACGGAGGTTGGTTTAAAGAGGCGATTGTACTGGCTCCAGGTCATGATGCCATGGCCAATGCCCATCATGTCGCATTATGGGTCAAATGGTTGCCGTTTGGAGCATTCTTGATAGGTGTATTGTTAGCTTGGGTTCTCTATATCAAGGTGACAACTTTACCTAAAATTTTAGCAGAGACATACTCTGGTATTTATAAGTTCCTTCTTAACGCATGGTACTTTGATAAATTGTATGACAAGCTTTTTGTAAGACCAGCCAAAGCAATAGGCAATGGGTTCTGGCAGACCGGAGATGTTACCATTATTGATGGATATGGTGTTAATGGTATTGCTGCAACTTGTGGTCGTATAGCGCAATGGTTTAGAGGTGTACAGACAGGTTATGTCTACCATTACGCTTTTGCTATGATAATTGGTCTTTTGGTTCTAGTAACCGTTTACTCTTGATGGGCAGGACGTAAGGCAATGCTGAGTCTGGTAACATTTCTTCCTTTGGCCGGTGTATTAGCGATTATTATTGCGGCCAGGAATAACGCAAACACAGCCCGATATATTGCACTGATTGTCTCACTGGCTACATTTGTATTGAGCCTGAGATTGTTGCTGGATTTTGATACATCCACTGCTGCTTTTCAATTTATGGAAGAGTCTGCGTGGCTGCCTGCTTTTGGCATCACCTATCGTATGGGTGTTGATGGAATAAGCCTGCCGTTTGTGCTATTGACCGCATTTTTGACCCCTTTGTGTATTCTTGCATCATGGGAATCTGTGCAAAAAATGGTCAAAGAGTACATGATCGCATTTTTGGCCTTAGAATCCTTTGTTATCGGTGTTTTCTGTGCTCTAGATTTTATTCTCTTCTATATTCTCTGGGAAGCTATGCTGATTCCCATGTTTTTATTGATCGGTGTCTGGGGTGGTCCAAACCGTGTGTATGCTGCGCTAAAGTTTTTCCTCTACACCTTGGCTGGTTCAGTCTTGATGCTGATCGCCATTATTGTAATGAAAAATACAGCGGGTACGTTCTCAATACCTGACCTTATGAACGTTCCTCTGGATTTCAACCTGCAGATTTGGTTGTTCTTGGGTTTCTTTGTCTCATTTGCGGTAAAAGTACCAATGTGGCCTTTTCACACTTGGTTACCTGATGCCCATGTTGAGGCTCCAACAGGAGGTTCGGTAATTCTGGCTGGTGTACTACTTAAAATGGGTGCTTATGGATTCCTACGTTTTTCTATACCCATGTTGCCAGACGCATCCCGCTATTTTGTGCCGATGGTTTTTGGCCTCTCTTTGGTTGCCATTGTCTACACTGCACTAGTTGCCTTGATGCAAAAAGATCTGAAAAAGCTGATAGCATATTCATCTGTCTCCCATATGGGTTTTGTAACCATAGGAATTTTCTCCTTCAATCAACAGGGTCTTGAAGGTGGAATATTGCAGATGGTCAACCACGGTATAGTCGCTGGTGGACTCTTTTTATTGGTTGGTGTTATTTATGACCGTATGCACACAAGAGAGATTGCTAAATTTGGTGGTTTAGCTAATGTTATGCCAGTTTATGCAGTAATTTTTATGCTGTTTACCATGTCTGCAGTAGGTCTACCAGGGACCAATGGATTTATTGGAGAGTTTCTAATATTATTGGGAGCCTTCTTAGCCAACAAAGGTGTTGCGGTTGTTGCGACCACTGGTTTGGTATTGGGTGCAGCATATATGTTGTGGCTCTATAAAAAGGTTTTCTTTGGGGTTATTCATAGTGAAGAGGTGCAAGCTTTAAAAGATATGAACAAAAGAGAGCTTGCGATTTTTGCACCTTTGATTGTTTTGATATTCTGGATCGGATTTTACCCTGGGCCATTCCTGGAAATTATGCACGCTTCAGTTGAACAGTTGCTGGTTCAGTCGCACACAATTAAAGCTGGTGCAACTGCTGTAGCAATGTATTAAGCAGGCCAAGGGTCTGACGTTTGAATAATTAATAATTTTTTTTTGAGAGAGTGCTGATAAACAATGCCTGTCCAAATGCCTGATATAAACCTGGGCCTAATGTTGCCAGAGATATTGGTTGCTCTGCTAGCCATGGCATTGCTGTTATTAAGCGCGTGGTATGGTAAAGAGGGACGTGGAACCATTGGTTGGATGTCGATTTTTGGCATAGGCTTAATCGCACTTGCTATCATGGCTTCCGGTGGCTCTGGTCAAACCACTTTTGGTGGTATGTTTGTTGACGACCAATTTGCCCGTTATATGAAGTTGTTGATCTGCATAGCTACTGCTTTACCTCTGCTTATCTCATTAAACTATATCCGCGATAACAAAATGGACGGTGGCGAATATTATGTAATCGTCCTGTTTTCCATGCTTGGTGGTATGATTATGATCTCTAGTGGAGATTTCATCATGCTATATTTGGGATTAGAGCTTATGTCCCTATCAATTTATGTCTTGGCAGCGTTTAAGCGTGGAGATGTAAAATCAAGTGAAGCTGGTTTGAAATATTTCATTCTTGGATCACTGGCATCGGGTGTATTGCTCTATGGTATATCCCTGATTTACGGCTCATATGGAACTGTTACATTTAGCGAAGTTGCTCAAGGGTTAGCTAGTGCCCATGGTCACGTTTCTCCTGCTGTTGGTCTAGGCATGGTGATGATTATTGGCGGTCTAAGCTTTAAAATTGCTGCGGCACCTTTTCATATGTGGGCACCGGATGTCTATGAAGGCGCACCAACCTCTGTTACTGCTTTAATGGGTGTAATGCCAAAGGTAGCAGCTTTTGCTGTGCTTTATCGAGTACTTTTAATTGCCTTTCCAGCTATGCACGATCAATGGGGACCACTGCTGCAATTTTTGGCGGTACTCTCATTGGCGGTAGGCTCCTTTGCAGCAATCGCCCAGACCAATATCAAGCGTATGCTTGCCTACTCTTCAATTGGCCATGTTGGTTTCTTGCTTATTGGTCTAGCCACTGGAACCAGCGATGGTTATCAGAGTGTTTTAATCTATCTAACAATCTACGTTTTTATGAACACTGGAGCTTTTGCTTTGGTATTGATATTAAACCAAGATGGAACCGGTGATAACCTCACCGACTTTAAAGGTTTGGCAAAAAGGCGTCCATATTTAGCTCTACTTATGGCAACATTCATGTTCTCAATGGGTGGCATTCCTCCCCTTGCCGGGTTTATCGGTAAGCTTTATGTCTTTATGGCTGCTGTAAAAGCTGGCATGATAACCGTAGCCATTGTTGGTGTACTTTTCTCTGCTGTTGGTGCTTTCTATTATCTGCGTGTAGTTAAGTATATGTACTTTGACGAAGCTGAGTCGGCATTCTCCATGAGAGTTAGTGCCTCCAGTCAGGCTGTTGTGGTGATGAGTGGCATTATTATGTTGGTTTGGGGTATCTTCCCTGGCTCTTTGTTGGCTTGGACTGAAACCACGATTCGCATGTTTCAATAATGGACTAGAATTTGGCTTGCAGCCTTAA
>JADFYX010000134.1 GCA_015232795.1 Magnetococcales bacterium | reverse complement strand
GTTTAGGCAACCCGTCGGCCGGGATTAATAGCCCCAGATAACGATAGAAGAGGATCAACAAACCATGATAACCACCCCAAATTATATAGTTCCAATTGGCCCCATGCCACAAACCACAGAGAAGGAAGGCCACCATCAGAGTCCATGAAGAACTAAACACACCCTGTCGTGAGCCACCCAAAGGGATATAGACATAGTCCTTAATCCATTGGGAAAGTGAGATATGCCAACGTTTCCAGAAGTCAGTTGGAGAGGCAGCCAAATAGGGGTGATTAAAGTTGATGGGCAGACGATAGCCCAACAACAACGCTGTCCCCCGAGCGATATCGGTATAACCGGAAAAATCGGTAAATATCTGGATACTGAATGCAAAAGCCCCTGCCCATAAGATAAAAAAACTCGGATCTTCAAGTAAAAACACCTTATTGGCAATCATAGCGACATTGTCACTAATCACCAGTTTTTTAAAAAAGCCCCAGACAATCAGAAAAAATCCCCCTTGAAAAAGCTGCCAGGAGAAATTTGGCTGGGCCTCAATTTGCGGCAGCAACTCCTTCCCACGGGTGATGGGTCCGGCAACTAGTGGTGGGAAAAATGAGGTAAAGGCAATAAAATCCAGAAAACTATGTCGTGCCGATAGAGAGCCCCGATAAACGTCTATGGTATAGCTCATGGTCTGAAAGGTGTAGAAGGAGATACCAACTGGCAATATCACTTGCAGGGTAATGGGGGCTACCGTAAACCCCATGGCTGAAAGTACGACCTGTAAATTCTCCATGAAAAAGTTGAAATATTTAAAGATCGACAACAGCCCCAAATTTACCAATACACTTATAAGTAAAAATTGCCCCCGACGTTCCCGAAATCGTTCTATACCCAGACTGCAATAAAAGTCTGTTATGGTCGAAGCCAACAACAGCAGCAAAAACCAGGGGTGGACATAACCGTAAAAATACAGTCCAGAGATCACCATGAAAAAGGTTCTGCTCCGTCCTTTAAGACTCCAATAGATAGTAATGAACAGAAGTAGAAAACAGAGATAATCAATGCTTTGAAATGTCATTTCGCCTCTGTTGTGCGTTGCGGTTTAAGATCAGTAAGAAACCTCCAGCTTTGACATTTCAACCCAGATTCGGTGCTGAAATTATCGCTGCACTTATCCCCATAACGTCTGACAAAATATTTGGTGTAATAGGCTTTATAGGAGTTGTGAATATGGGTTAAATCAGCAAACATATCACTGCTAACGACACTATCTTCGCTCTCATCTATATATACCGCCCCGTGGGCAGAAAGATACTGCCCCAACTCACGGTGTAAGAGTCGATCAAACTCAAAAACCTCCCCCTGTCTATTCAGGCGGTGTAACGAATTTACCTGAATGAATACGGGCAAAATCCCATGGCTATTGAGTAGTTCAAGAATCTCTGGTAGATAAGATCTGGGTAGGGCATCTGCAAAATCCAACCTTTGTATAAACTGTCCATTAACCCCTATCTCAGCCATTTGGCTAACACCTGTGCTCCCTGTCCTTTCCATAAGTTTATTTACGGAATCAAGTATCCCGGCCCTAATCCGCATGTGATTAGCCTTCTTCCGCTCTAATAATGCCTCGCGGTAGGAGGGTTGGGATAAAAACATGGTTAAATTGGTCAAATACCAGTTGATATCATTATGTAGAGATTGAATGGCATAGAGTGACATCAAGAAGTATTTCACTGTAAGCAATGGGTGTGAAGCCAACATCTCCCGCTTGACAATAGGTTCGTTAGCCACACTTTTGCGCATGGCCATTAAAGCATGATTTCCCTGTGACGGTAGGGATATCGGTTGCAGGAGTTCATTGCCAAAGAGAAAAAAAATGATGGTTTCCGGCCTGGCCCCAGAGGCTATGAGATCGTTTTTTATAATTCTATACCATAGGTTCGGTTTTGAAGCGGAATAGGCCGCAAAAGAGATTTTACGCTGAGGTAGTAATTTTTTGAGCAGGGGAATATCAATACGACTGGCAAGAATTGAATTCCCAAGAAAAAAATCCTGGGGCTTTTCGGCAGCTAGCCTCTTCAAACCTTGATCATTGTAGTAGGAACTTTTCAGAAATAGATTCACCCCCAACGGCAGCAGCAAAACTATCATGATTACCACTATGCTGATTAGTCCGCTGCGCCAATTTCCTGAGCTCATCATGAATGTTGCCAATAGTGCATGTTCACCCTATCCGTCATGAAACTCCAATCTTACTGAAATTGTATTTATCTTACCTTTTAAATAGCTCTAATAGCAACCAGTGACCTCTGCAAGTGGCCTCCAAGATTATTAATAAGGAATATGCTTATTGTTTGGTGTTTGTATTTTTGCAAGGGTACTAATCCATTGGCTTTTATTGTTTAAGGGGCTAAAGAGAAGGAGCCAAAGACAAGCAAAAAGAAAGATGATAAGCTTAATTTGACTAAAGTTAGGCTTATGTATGTAAAATTGTTGTGGTTAAATATTTTTTAACAATTACAAATCTTTGATATTTATAAAAAATATGGGAAAATAGGTTTAGATGACAAATAACAGCTCAGATCATAATAAAATGCGTGACACGCAGTCACATATCAAAGCAGACAGTGACAGGGCTTACTCTTTTTTTGCTTTTTTTACCCTTTCATTAATTGTAGGTGCAGGTTACTGGATTACCTCATTTATTATGAGACCAGATGACCCCTTATCAACAATAATTTATTACCGCTATGGTGATATGGACTACTTTTCATCCATATTTCGCGTTTTAGATGCTGGTTATGGTGACTTCACGATTTTTGAACATCAAGGCAAAGGAGTTTTCACATTTCCATTTATGGCCCAATTCCCTTACCAAGTGATGAACTTTTTGTTTGGTAAGGTAGGGTTTGTTATTGCTGATATTCTGCTCTCAGGAATTCGTTTCTACATTATATTTTTAATCGTCTCTTTTTTCACTTCTAAACATTCTGCTATCTGGGCTTTCATAATTTTTTTATTATGTAGCAGTCAAACTGCCTCATTCATGTCTCAATGGGTTGATATACCAGATTTATGGAACTTCAGGATTGCTCGCAACTATGTTAATAGTGTCTATCTCTTCTTTTCTTTTTATATGCTTGTCAAGGTAGTAAACCAGATCGATCGCGATAAGATTACATGGTCAGAATTTGCTCTGCTGGGTTTGTCATTAAGTTTAATGCTTCAGGCATCAATTCATGATGCTATGATATTGTGTTCAGGGGCTTTTATTATATTTACATTCCATACATACCAAAAGCTGAAAATTGATATGTCGTGGATTGTTTTAGGTCTGGTTTTTTTGCTGTGTTCAAGTTTTTTTATTTTCCAACAGATTGCTGGCAGTAAGGAGATGCACTCACTTTGGGGAATTTATCCCCACATTCGAGTTGAAGGTATTATCGTATTAGCTAATGTTCCAAGATCTGCAATAGGTTATGGTTTTATTTCGTTTGTTATCGCTACATTTTATAGGTATCTGTATGTAAATAATATTGGAAAAATAGCTCATCCAGATCGCAAACATAGTCTATTTTTTACTCTGGGGATTTTATTTATAGTTCTTCTATTTTTTCCTCATATATTTAGTGCAATTTCAAGACTAGGGGTTCAAGACCACCATTTTGTTTACACATATCGTATTATTGAGGCTATTTTTCAGGTTTCATTGATACTATTTTTTACTGACATTGTTATTATCTTTTTAGCTAAATTTTCAAAGAAAGAAAACAATATCCAACAAAAATATGATAAGGCAGGAGCTTGGCTTATAACTGTTTTGTTATTAACATCTATTGCCCTTACTACATATACCCATGCAAAGATGCATATAGAGCGAAATAACACTACTGTTCAAGCACGTGTATGGCATAAAGATATTGGTAAACATGGTGGGGGATGGAAAAAAATTCAAAATTATCGCGAGGATTTTAATGATTTGGTACGGTGGCTTAATAAAAGAGAGAGTGTGCAACAAGAAGTTTTAGGCAGCTTAGATTTTCAACTAGGCCAGTGGTGGGTAGCTTTTAGAGATGGGTATGTATATTTACCTGACACATTTGCAAGCATTTCCAAGCAAAGTGAAATTGAGAGCCGGCTATTTTCATTTTTGAAAATGCATAATATTTCAACCTCGACATTTGAAAAGCTATTAACATCTGACTACTTCATAAAACGTTTTCATAGTTTATTTAAATATCAAGCAAATGCTTTATATACATACGCATCTACACTTAACGAATATCCACCTGAGGTACTAGATAGGATCTATCGTTCTCCTTTCATATCTATGCTTCATATACCTATCTCTGAAAAAAAACGTATTTTAGATGCTTATAAAAAACACCAAGTTGAATCCTTCCGCCTGGACATTATTGTCAGTGTTAAAGAGACTCCTTACTATTTTCAACCATCACCAGAATACAATTATTGTCGCTCCTATCAAAACAGGACTTTTGATATATTTGAGCCTTGCAGCAAATTAAACTAAAAGCAATCGATCTACTTTTTTAACTGCCAAACACCTAGAATTGATCGTCCAAAAGAGTAGCCAAATAGTCTATCTATCCACCTTGATAGGCGTACCATATAGTGGTCCCAGATATGAATCTGCATCTTCCCCGGCGAGTCATTCTTAAGAAGCAATTTGTTGCCTAAAGATGCAAAAAAACCAACGCTATCCAAATAGTGTATATAACACTCTTCAAGCCCTGCTATATTGGCCTGCTTACGAAGATCATCCTTGTTATAGCGACGAAAATGGCCAACAGCACTATCAAAAGGACTAAAAAGAAACATAAAGGCAGGAGACAATATTATAAGATGACCGTTTTGACTTAAGCGGGATACCGCCATAGCTATTTCATTATGATCATCTTTGATATGCTCCAAAACATCTATGTATAAAATGGTGTCGAATTTTTCCGCAGATGGAAGATCATTAATTACCCCACAAATAGGCCGAATAGAGTTGTTTTTGGGGATGCTTTTCACCTTCTCAGAAAGCTGTTTAAACAGGTTGGGGCAAGGTTCTAAACATACCCACTCCTTAACATTATTATTATAAATTGCTGCTGTAGTACCTCCAATTCCTGCTCCAACTTCAAGAACCCTACCTTTTAAGAAAGGATTTAATCTATTTTGCAAATATGCTTTCCAATTGTTAGCCCCTTCAAACAGGGTTAGTTCAAAGAAATTAAACTCTTCAGAACCAGTTGTCATGGGAGTATTCATTGTTAATCCAAAATTGCTCTTACAAAAAATTCAATCATTGTGTTTATAAATTATGTAGTGTTTTTCCAATAATGATCTACCTGTAAATGCGAGAAAATTATCTGTTCTCCTCTCTCTCAAACAATATAATTTTTTTATGAAAAAAATCGCTGAAATTAATTTTCGGAATGAAATGCGTATTCTTTGCCAGATTCATAAAAGCCAAAGAGATAGCTATAGCAAAAAAGACGATGAGAATTAAAGCGATAGCAAGAAAGCCAAACACATTGGAAGCCCAGCCTAAAATCGCAAGATCTGTCAAAAAACGTATACCAATTACACCGAACATACCTAAGATTATGATAACAGCTATAAATACCAAACCCAACAGAACACGAGCTAAGGCAACATCAGAGAAAACGGAAATCCCGTTAAGTCCGTGTACAAGCAAGTTGGGTATATGTTGTGAAGATTTACCATAAAATCGTGTCCCACGATCGGCATTTATCGTATAATACGGGATACGTGAACGAATAATTGTGGCAGAAAAATGTTGCCATAATTCTGGCCTTGAAACTAAACTACCAAGACAGCTTTTGGGAATAAGAGAAAAATTGCCAAAATCTATTATTGTTCCTGTGAGGGATGAGAACAGATTTTTATAAAAAAAATATCCAATCTTAAAAAGTTTTCCTTCTGTTCTATTTACTCGTCGACATACTATAACCTTTCCTGGGTTGTCATCATGGGCTTTTATTAGATCTGGAATAACAGCGGGGCGATCTTCTCCGTCAACATCCATAACGATAAGAGATTCGTACCCCCCCTCGGCCTGCAATTTTTTAAGCCCCACACAAAGTGCCCGTTGGTTGCCAATGTTGCCAACAAGTTCTTCAACATAGATACGATCAATACAGCCATCTTCAAGCAACGGGATATTATTTAAATAAGCAGAAGAGATAGAACCATCATCTATAATGATCAAATCGAATGATATATCATTTATAGGTAACTTATTTATTTCTTCTGAAAGTATTTGCAAACATTCCCAGTCATTATAGACTGCTGTAACAATCCCAAATTTACGTTTCATTATATTACACGTGAATCCTCAGAAAATTAATTTTCTTACTGAATCAATAGGTTGTAATTGGTGCGGGAGCTTATAATTGGTGTTTCCAGGTTCAATAAGGATGCCAATGTATTGTATATGAATAAACCCTATGACAACAACCTTTTTTACTTGAGAACCCTCCAAGGTGATATCAGGAATCAATTACCTCTTCCCACTCTTGTCGATCATCCCCCCTCCAGATTAGTTGGATTGCAACTCATATTATACAATTATTTTTTGTCGAAACTCCTAATTGTTGAGTGTTTTTTAACTGCTCCCTCAGGTCACCACTTCAGTTGGAAAAAAAACACTTTGTTTTCTTACAATTTAAGTGATCTGTTTTTATGATTTTTTATATATTTAAATATATCTTGTAATCTTAATGTCAATTTTTTCCAATCTTTTCAATTTAGAAT
>JADFYX010000133.1 GCA_015232795.1 Magnetococcales bacterium | reverse complement strand
ATGTAAGCCTCCTTATTCCCCATACAGGTAGTCATCATAGTGCCTTAAAAACCATATTGGAATATCGCCTACCAAAAAATACAGACCGCATGAAAGCCTTGGCTTGTCTAGATCCTTTCACACAGTGGCAAGAGCCTGTAGACCCAATATTGGCTGCGGTATTTTGGGATCTTTCTCTAAGACAAACCAAAACAATACAGGAGTATCTAACAGGATTTTTAAAATATGAAGCAGCACAGTTTGCCGAAGGCAAGCTATTTGACTACGGTGATTGTTCAGTAGGTAATATCCTGTTTGCTGGCTGTTATCTGGTAAATGGACAGGATTTTAACTCCACTGTTGTAGCATTTGAAAAATTTGGCGATATTCATGGCAAAGTGTTGAATATCACTGATGGACAAAACCTGGTCTTAACCGCCCTGACAGTTGATGGAAATTTTCTTGTTGATGAATCATCAATTGTTTCTGGTGATGATCCCCAACCCATACGCGAGCTGTTTTTACTGCCAAACTATCTGACTGCTGACCAGATAAAAAATCTCAACAAAATGGATGTTTTAGAAAAAATCGCCTGGTTACGCAAAAGAGAGGTGATGCCGGAGGCAAATCCAGAAGCTATTGAAGCCCTTCGTAGTGCAGATTTAATTATCTATGGTCCGGGAACTCAAAACTCCTCCCTCTTTCCATCTTATCTCACCAAAGGGGTTCCCAAGGCTATTATCGAGAACGACCAAGCTGAAATAGTATTTATTGCCAACATTATTCAAGACTATGACATTCCCAACGAAACAGTGCAAACCCTGCTGCACAACCTTGCTTTTAATATGGCCCATAAGGGTGATAATCGGGATCTCTCCAAACTCATAACCAGGGTTTTTGTGCAAACTCCAGACCTAAGCAATATCAACCGCCCAGACAGGAAAGGTTATCTCGATTTTGACAGTAACGCTATTCAACTTGATCCATCAATGATTTTATCCCTGGATTGGGAGGATAGTGCCGGGCACCATCTTGGTGGTCAGCTTGTTGATGCCCTGCTCTCTATAATGTTGCAGATAGTTGATGTAAAAATTCACCCTTATCGGCATATGGTATCTATTATTGTCCCGGTATTAAATGAAGCTCCCACTCTGGCTAAGGTTCTTAGAGATTTAGGGCAGTTGGACTTTAGCCAGTTTGAGGTAGGCAAAGAGATAATAATGGTGGATGGTGGCTCCACAGACGGTAGTTTAGATAAGGCAAGATCTGAAAAATATACAAGAGTATACTCCTTAGAGGGTGAATCAGGCCGGGGAGCTGCTTTGCGTCTCGGCATTGCAAAAGCACGGGGCAATGTTATAGCCTTTTTTCCCGCAGATGCTGAGTATAAAAGTGAAGATCTTTTTTTGGTAGTTGCGCCAATTTTAGAAAATCAATACCGGGCAGTATTTGGTAGTCGTCTACTTAAATATACGGACGCATCCCAGTTAGATAAGAGCCTGCAAAATGTCTATGGTAGAAGCCGTATTAACACCATGATTAGTAAATATGGTGGAATGTTGGTTAGTTATTTAACCCTGCTTTTATTTAACCGTTATATTTCCGACCTTTTCTCTACTGTAAAAGCCTTTGATGGACCCCTGCTAAAATCCCTGCAACTCAGCTCCTCTGGTGTTGACTTTGAAAGTGAAGTAATTGCCAAACTCAGCCGTAAACAAGCATTTATTTTAGAAGTTCCAGTCAACTATCGACCTAGAACCAAGGCAGAAGGCAAAAAAATGACCATCCGTGAAGGTATCAAGGTTGTATTGTCACTATTTATTCACCGGGCGCGAGATTGGGATCGGGTGGCAAAGAGACGCTAGATTTTGTTTGTAAGCGTTTCCATACTATAGCTTTATATGGAACCATCTCCATTTTGGTATCAAAGCGTCTGCGGAGAAAATTAAACCCTTGTACGATAACTTTTAGGGGATGATAAAATAGTTTCCAGATAAGAAAACGTTTGTAGAGAGCCATACGAAAATCGGCCAGCATGGCATAATCTTTACGCCATGTTGGTGTAAAATTGAGGTCGGAAAAACTCTCATAACCACTATAATCTGCAAAAATCTCGGAACCAGGAACCGGAGTCACAATAAAAAGGCCAATTTCGTCTACCCCCAATATGGTTAATTTTTTAACCATATTCCAGGTTAGCTGGCGGTCTTGATCCTCTTCACCGGGAAAACCCAAAACAAAACAGGCTTGGGTATGGATTTTTACCTCGCTCATGCGTTTAATTATATTGGCTGCATGGTCAAGATTAAACGGCTTACCCATGAGCTTTAATACTTTAGCCGAACCGCTTTCCGGTGAAATTGAAACATATTTACAACCAGCTTGGGCCATAAGATCAACGCTTTTAGAATCCTTAATTGACTCCACTTTGGTTCCAGCAGCAATTTTCCATGTAACTGGCAGGCGACGCTTAATAATTTCTCGGCACATTGTACGGATTCTTTTATCTTGGATGGTGGGGTTTACATCTTCAATGTGAAATTCATCCACTTGGAGTTTATCACGCCAAAAGGCCATTTCATCAACTACATTTTGCGCTGACCTCGCCCGCCACTTGCGGTTGCTGGTAGCAGGTATAACACAAAATTTACATGGGAATGGACAACCTCTTGATGTTAATAACGGTAGATAACGCTTTGCAGAGAGTGGCCCATGGGAAAAACCCATCGACCAGTAGTTTTTTAGGGGAAAAAGCTCCCAAGCTGGAAATGGTAAGCTGTCAAGATCATCTATAAATGGTGGTGGATCGTCAGGAACATCATCCCCAGAGGCTATAAATCCCGGCACAATAGGACGGCTCTCTTTTGTAGGTGAAGTTGCAAACCATTTTACCACATCTAATATACCAGACTCCCCCTCCCCCAAAAGCAAAAAATCAGTTCCCGCTTTAAACAGACTTTTAGCTGCATTTTTCAAAGCATAGGCAGTTACAGCCTGACTGTTTTCCAACACAACCACAGGTAATGTCGGACGCTGTTGTTTAATGTTGCTGATAATTTCAACAACCGACATATGGTTTATCAACTGATTGGCGTATATAAACGCAACCGTGGCATCAGAGGGAATACGTCTCACCACCTCATGGGGCGAAAGACCCACTAACATAAATTTATCAGTCATTCTACGGCTTCTAGGATTTTCTCCAAAGGCATCGACAACTATTAAATTTATTTTGGCAGCAACAAGAACAGCAGCAACACTAGCCAACCCCACAGGCATATATATAATTCCCGTGGTAAAGGTATCGTTGTTCTGTACCACCAAATTTGGGTTGATCAATACTGGACGCATAACATTTTTTCATTTTTAATCAGGCAATATTTTTTAAATTGTCCTATATTTTATGGGTGTTTAAGAATTAAGTAAATATCTTTAAATAAATTTTTACTCTTGATGAGGCAACCAAAGCCTTTTAGTGGAAGCACTTCCATGACTACGACAAAACAGAGAGCTTAAGGGTTGATGGTATCACAACAGCAGTGGGTACAGGTGAAGATAAGAATCAAGTCACCTTAAGATTTGGTGTTGGCTTCTAATTAATAAGTGCTATCTTGGTAGAATTAAAAAGCAGGGTTGGATACATTCTAGCTCTGCTTTTTTTTTCTGTTTAGCAAGAGAATATCTATTAG
This sequence comes from Magnetococcales bacterium, assembly GCA_015232795.1. Taxonomy (GTDB): domain Bacteria; phylum Pseudomonadota; class Magnetococcia; order Magnetococcales; family JADFYX01. The sequence goes on along the minus strand of JADFYX010000133.1, from coordinate 3,121 downwards.
AGAATTATTAATTATGGGTAAAAAATCAAAAAACCAACCTGGCAAGCTCACACACTCCATAAATGTTGATGAAACTTATAAACAGGCAGTTGACCATTTTAATGCTGGTAATTTTGTAGAAGCAGATAGGCTTTGCACTGCAATAATTCAGGCATATCCCAACAATATTGATGCCATTAATCTACTTGGTGTTATCGCTCAAAATATTAACCGTCATGATGTAGCCATCGGGCTATTTCAGACTGCTATAAATATTGATGCTAATATTTGGATGTTACACAATAATTTAGGGATATCTCTTAACCAGACAGGTAGAGGTGAGGATGCTATAATTGCTCTAAACAGAGCTTTGCAGATAGAACCGGGAAATAGTCAAACAATTAAACATTTGCAAAATATTGTTGATAAAAGCCGAGGAGACACACTCCAAGAAATGTTGCAGCGTGGGATAACTCTACACCATGATGGTAATTTGGATGAGGCTATAGAGTGGTACAAAAAAACCATTAAATCCGACCCATTAAATGTTGTTGCCAAAACCAACTTGGCCATAGCTTTTCATGCTTTAGGCAGATTGCAAGATGCAATTGCTAGTTATAATGCTGTTCTGGCTATTAAACCGGATAATGCAGATGTGCATTTTAACCTTGGCAATATCTTCAAAGATCTTGGGCAATTTACTGATGCCATTAGCAGTTATAAAAATGCAGTTATATATAATCCAGAATTTGCCGAAGCCTACAGCAACCTTGCAATTGTTTATAATGAGCAAGGCAGAGCAAAAAAAGCTGTTGAAAATTATCAAAAAGCCATTGCCATAAACCCAAACTTTGCTACTGCTTATTACAATCTTGGCAATTTGCAAAAAGAGCTAGGAGAGCTAGATGATGCAGTTGCAAACTATAAAAAAGCTGTTGCCATTAAACCAGATTTTGCCATAGCACAAAGCAATCTTGCTTATCTTTTAACTAAACTAGGCAAATTGGATGAAGCGGAATCTACCCTGCACAAGCTCATAGCTATCAACCCAGATTATTTAAAAGGCTACTATAATTTGGGTGATGTTTATGATAAGCAGATGAAACTAGATGCTGCAGTTGCTTGCTATCAAAAGGTTATCGCTATTAAAAATGACCACTATGAAGCCCATTATAATCTGGGTGTGGTTTTAGAAAAGCAGATGCAACTAGAAGCTGCGGCTGCCAGTTACCAGCAAACAATAGCCTTAAAAGCAGATTATGCAAAAGCCCACTGCAACCTGGGAAATGTCTTTTTAAAACAGGGAAATTTAACTGCGGCTATCAACAGTTATAATAAAACCGTTGCCATTAAGCCAGATGATGCTAAAACCCAAAGCAATATATTGTTGTGTTCACAGTATATTCCATCACAAACCTTACAAAATCTGTTGTCAATCCATAAAAAATGCGCAAAAAAGCTTATAACCAATTGTAAACCAGAGATTTTTGAACACACGAACAATAGATCACCATCACGAAAATTGCGTGTAGGTTTTGTTTCAGGAGACTTAGGATACCATCCTGTGGGTTATTTTATGGCGGGTTTTTTCAAACATCACCCTTGCCAAGAACTAGAAATATTCTGTTATTCAGACTATGAACCTGATGATTTAACTCAAAAATTAAAGAGCTACAGCAAAGGTTGGGTTGAGACAAAAGGTATGGAAGATGAACAACTTGCCAAGCGCATTCATGCTGACGGTATTGATATTTTAATAGATTTGTCTGGACATACAGCAGTTAACCGCTTACTGGTATTTTTAAAAAAACCCGCTCCGATACAGATAAGTTGGGCAGGTTATGTCGGCACAACAGGTTTGCCAACTATGGATTGGCTCATCGCAGATAAGCATTATGTAGCTGATGGTGAAGAAAAATTTTATACAGAAGGCATAATAAAAATGCCAGACTCTTGGGTCAGCTATACCCCTCCCAAAAATATTCCCAAAATTAAAAAGAAAACTTCAGAGCGTTTTGTGATGGGAAATTTTGGTAATTCGGTAAAAATAAATGAAAAAATGCTAGAAACATGGGCTCACATTTTACAAAAAGCCCAAAATTCTAACCTTCTATTAATTTACAAAGGCATGGATAGTAAGTTTAACGTCAACCGTATAAACAGTTATTTTAACAAAGCAGGTATTGATACAGACAGAATATCCATAAAAGGCCAAATTCTCCACAAAGAACTACTGGCAACATACAACACCATTGATATTGCATTGGACACACTACCCTACTCGGGAGGATTAACTACCATTGAAGCCCTCTATATGGGTGTGCCAGTTATAACAAACAGAGGGGCAACATTTGCTGGTCGCCACGCTACAAGTATATTGAATGCAGTAGGTCTTAAAGAGTTGATCTGCAACAGTTTTGATGAATACATAGAACTAGTGGTTGCTCTTAGCCAAAACCCCAACAAACTCAAAAAAATTAAAAAAAATCTGCACACAAAAATAGTAAATTCGCCTATTTGTGACCATAAAAAATTCTCAACAGATTTAAGTAAAGAACTACGCAAGGTTTGGCAAATTTGGTGCGCAAATAATGGTGGTTGATTATATTTTTAAGTTTTTTGAAGGCATAGGTAGTCTTTGAACCTAGATCCGGCAGTTGGCGATGCGTGCATGGCGTAAGGTATTGGTTTATCTGGTGTATCATGGGGCATAAACCCATCAGCAAGAAAAAAAGATGGTCGGATTCTGGATAACATTCTGCATTAAAATGGTCTACTGCCTGTTGGAAAGCAGCAGCAATTGTTAGTTGTGATTGCCCATTGAAGTTTTCTGTTTTTTGCGCAGTAATCTAAATATTTTTTGTGGTAAATCAATATTGTAGAGAATTATCAACTAGCCTGGATTTTGTAATTGTAGGTCCAGTTTTTTTCCCTGATATCACACCTAAACAGGCAGAATTTCAGGATCATCTGCTATTTCCAAAGTTGGCGGTATGGAGAGACTACGAATACAATCTGCTGGTAGGTTTATAAGTGAGAGCAGTAGATCTTTCTCTAAGACTGTTGCTAATAGCAAGCTTTGCTGGTCTTTGATAAAGTTTACCCTACTATCAGGTTTGGGGGGGTCAGTAGCTATAACTTT
>JADFYX010000132.1 GCA_015232795.1 Magnetococcales bacterium | reverse complement strand
TGGATAAAGAATCGATTGTAACCGAGCATTTTATTGTAATTGATTCCGGCAGCAGGTTTGAAAATATGGGCCTAAAGATGATTGGTCTGTTTTTGGAGGATATCAACCACTGTCGTATAACTGGTTTTGATCCTCGTAAATACCAAATTGGTTTTCAAAATGTGCGCTCTGAAATTAAGGGTTTAGGACATATTGGTGAAGGTTGGGTAAAAGTATCCGGTCGCCTGCCCCAAGCTTTGGAGCTGGAAGTCCGGGCCGGACGTATGCCGGGATTTAAAATTATTTTTGCAAAAATTGCTGCCAAGATGAACCTTTCACTGGATGCTTGTCACGACTATGCAGCAGCTCTGGTTTTGCACTCAAACCAAAAGCAGGGTTTTATCGCACTTTTAGAAGATGTAGTACAAAATATTATAGGTGATACTACTTCTTTACAGCCATTGACAATTATAAGCCAAAGAGAGCAGGCATTGGTAGATTTGGAACATTATGGGGTGGATATCCTCATTATAGGTGGCGGCATAACCGGGGCTGGTGCTGCACTGGATGCCGCAGCTCGTGGCCTGAAAGTGGCGTTGGTAGAACAGGATGATTTTGGCGGTGGCACCTCTATGACCTCCTCAAAAATGTTCCATGGGGGCTTAAGTTATCTCGTGAAACTTGATTTAGCTTTGATATTTGAGGCATTAAGAGAGCGGGATACTATAATTCGTCTTGCTCCTGGTATGGTTGTGCCTCTACCGTTTTTGTTCCCAATTTTTAGCGATAAAAAAGAGGGCATTTTAAAGCAGCTTGGGCTATCCATAAAAGTGCTGGTTAAATGGGTTAACAGTATCATGACCCATAAAAAGCCCCCCGGTATTGTTGCCATGTCTAGATATCCCGGTTTAATGTCGACAGCGATGTATTTTTATGCTGGTTTGGGTAGGTTGGGACGTTGGCGTTATTGGCGTGATCGTACTCCTAAAGCTCCTCATCATCGCATGTTGAGTGTACAGGAGTTGCAAGAGCGAGAGCCAAGTTTAAAAAAGCATGGCTTACGGTTTGTCTCCCAATATTGGGATGGTTTTATGGCTTCAGGTGACTCTAGAATCACCATGCAAGTGGTAAAGACTGCTGGTTTCTATGGTGCTATCACTGTTAATCATACCCAAGTGATGAGCTTTTTAAAAGATGAAAACGGTCTGGTGAGGGGAGCCGAAACTCTAGATAAAATTGGCGGTAAACGCTATGCAATCCGCGCCAAAAAAGTGATAAACGCTACAGGACCATGGAGTGGTCTAACCAAGGGTATAGGAGGGGATGACACTGTTAAGCTGCGTTTTAACAAAGGGGTGTATTTAATCTTTTTAAAGAGTCGCCTACCCATTAACAGTGCCCTGCTTTTAGAAGCAAGGGACGGTCGTATTGGTTGGGCCATGCCTTGGGATAAACATGTATTGGTGGGCACAACATATAATAACTATAAAGGAGATCCGGCGAATGTCGCAGTGGAGAGGGGAGATGTGGATTATCTCTTGGATAATATAAACAACTATTTTCCTGAAGCTAATTTAAAAATTGCCGATATTATCAGCACCACAGTTGGCTTGCGTCCTATGGTAGCCCCTAAAGATGGTGCTAAAACGGCTGGTTCTGTCCTCCGTGAATACAGCATATTCAAAGCTATGGATGGTCTGGTTTCTATAGTTGGTGGTAAATTCACCACCTACCGTTCTTTGGCTGCCAACTTGATAGACTCAGTTGCAGCAGATCTAAAACTAGAGTTTGGTATGGATATCCCAACTTCAGCCACAGAGCGGATTCCCCTGAAAAAAGAGTCATCTCCGGTGTGTCTGCCAGGACTACCGATTGATATTATAAACCATGGCCTGAATTTTTATGGTGAAGAGTTTGCCATAATGACAGCTTGGATGGAGCAAGATGAAAAGTTAACCCAGCGGGTAGAAGAGGGTTTGCCCCATGTCTGGGCGGAGATCCGCTATGCAGTAGAGTGTGAGCAAGCCCTAACCCTAGTTGACGTAATGCGCCGTCGCACCTTGTTTTTCCTAAAAAGCCCCGACCAAGGGGTGAAAACAGCCCCAAAAATAGCCGAATTTATCCGCAATATTTTAGGCAAAGATGAAAAATGGCGAGATAACCAGGTGGCTAGGTATGTGCAGACTGTGGAAGATGGTAAGGCTTGGAAGAGGTAGGATTTAAACAATTGAGAAATCTTTTGAGTGACCAGCTTTTTTATCGAAGGTGACGGTAGTTTTACAACCATCACTGTGGTTTAGTCTACCCAGTAGAGCATCTGGAAAATCTAGGTTTGAATGCTGGCATGCTGTTAATGCTTCTCTTACAATATTGCTCTGTGCTACCTGGAATTGGCTAGTTAATAGAATATTCTCAACTATTTTGTGAATGCCTTGCCGATCCAAATTATAGGTAGAGCGAAGAACCCAGGTTAGTTCACACAAAACAATTATTGAAAGCCAGCACGGAGATTCATTACAACAAGCAGACTCAATCAGCTTTGTGGCTTTCTTGGTTTGTCGGGAATCATCTTGGAGAAGATAGCGGATGATAACGTTGGTATCTAGACCAATCACAGGTTGTCTTCACTAATCTGTTTACCAATAGCGGCCTCAATTTGGGCATCTGTTGCCATGGGTTTTTTAAGGTGAGCAAGAACCCCTTTTAGTTCTGAAATATCCTTGGTAACTGGCTGTACCACCATACACTCACCATCTTCAACAATAAACTCCAGCCTGTCTCCAGGTTGAAAGTTAAACTGTTCCCGAATACTTTTTGGTATTGTGACCTGACCTTTGCTGGTTAACGTTGCGATTGGCATAAGTCATCTCCCTAAAGTTAGTTTTCTCCTTACTAATGGTAAGGAAATTTTTAGGAGTTGTCAATCTTGTTGTGTTTTAGCAACCCAAGCAATCCCTTTACAATATCTTGGGCTGCGTTTGGAGTGGCTAGTTTTTTTGCGTTTTGGGCTTTGCTCTTTAGCTCTGCTGGGTTTTTGAAGCATTGTTTCAGGAAGTCTGTTAACCACTGTGGGGTTGTCTCTTCTTGACGGCGCATCCATCCGGCACCTTTATCGGCGTAGGCTTGGGCGTTGGCGGCTTGGTGGTCGTCGGCGGCGTAGGGGTAGGGTATTAGTAGAGCGGGTTTGCCCAGGGCTGATAGCTCGGTTACTGTTGTTGCTCCGGCTCTGCATATGACAATATCTGCTTTTGCGTAGACCGCGGACATATTATGAAAAAATGCTGCGGTTTGGGCGGTTATGTTGTTCTCGTTATAAAATTTTTGTACCTGCTCTATGCTATCTGTTTGTACTTGGTGCTGGACTTGAAAATTTATTCCCTCTTCTTTTAACTGGGCTAGGGCAGGGGGTACTATCTCGCCAAAAACTTTTGCTCCCAAGCTGCCACCAAAAATCAGGATGTGCCATGGTTCGCCCTCTTTTGGTGGTGGTTTAATGGCTTGATTGTGAAACTCTTGGTTTACGGGGTTGCCCGTTAGTTGAATGTTTTTATGGGCGAAGTGTTCTTTTGCTGCGCTGAAACTTATAAATATTTTTGTGGCAATACGGCTTAACATGCGGTTGCTTAGACCGGGCATGGCGTTTTGTTCGTGAATGGCGGTGGGTATAAAAAGTAACCTTGCTGCTGCCACCGCTGGAGTTGAAGCGTAGCCTCCCACACCTAGTACTACATCTGGTTTGAACTCTCTTAAAATTTTTATGGCACTCATTAGAGCCATGGGCAGACCTAGCACTGTTTTTATTCTGCCAGTTATGCCACCGCCTTTAATTTTTCCGACGTTTATCAAGGCAAGATTTTTGCCTTTTTGCGGTAGAATACGGTTTTCCAAACCCCTTGGTGTACCAACAAAAAGCACTTCACCGCCTTGGGCTTCCCACTCTTCACAAATGGCCAGGGCTGGGAAAAGATGGCCCCCGGTGCCACCACCAGCAATGAGCAGTTTTTTACCTTGGCAGCTCATTTAGCAACTTTTCGCACAGGGGTTTTTTTACCTCGCTGCTCTTGGTTGACTGTACGGGAGAAGGCAAGGAGCAGACCAATAGCAGCCAGGGTAATAATTAATGATGTACCGCCATAACTCACCAAGGGTAGGGTCAAACCTTTTGGTGGTAATAGCCCCATAACCACACCCATGTTGGCAATGGTTTGCGCTCCCAACAAAATAGAGAGACCTGTGGCAGAAAGGCGGACAAAAAGGTCGTTGCTTAACTGAGCAATGGAGAAAGCTCTCCAGACCAACAGTGCAAATAGAAAGATAACCAAGAAGATCCAGATCAGACCCAGCTCTTCACCTATAATGGCAAATATAAAATCTGTATGGGCTTCTGGTAGATAAAACTGTTTTTGCTGCCCTTCTCCAAGGCCAGTACCGTTGAGGCCGCCATTACCAAAAGAGAGGAGGGACTGCACAAGTTGAAAATCACTATCTAGAGGATCGTCCCATGGATCAAGAAATGATGTGACACGACGAAATCTATAGGGAGCCATGACAATTCCTGCTATTGCCAGGGGGATTGCTCCAGCAATTAACGAGACAACCCAGGCAGCAGGAACACCAGCAATAAAAATCATACCTATTACTACGGCTCCGCTAATAACTGTGGTACCAAAGTCAGGTTCTGCAAGCAGCAGTACCGCTGCTAAGGCAAATATTGCTAAAATTGGGGCAATACCCTCTTTTAAATTTCGTACCCGGTTGGGGTTTTCTGCAAGAAGATGGGCAATATAGAGAACCAGCATAACTTTGAACGGTTCTGAAGGTTGCAGGGTGAAAAATTGTAAATTAAGCCAACGTCTAGCTCCACCACCCTCTATGCCTAAACCGGGAATTAAAGCCACAGCCAGCATTACCATGGTGATCCAAAATCCCACCCTGCCCAACTGCCTGATTACAGGAACAGGGGTACGAGATAGCACAGCCATAACAATGATACCAACCAAAGCAAAAAGTCCATTTCGCAGTGCATAGTGGGTTGGGTCGTTAAACTTTCTTAAAGCAATGGGTGAAGAGGCAGAAAAAACCATTACCAACCCAAAAATCAAAAGCAAAAAGGCGATACAAGCAAGCCATATGTCAATATTGCCAAGAGTTTGACCCGTAGGTTTTTTAATGCCAACTATTGGGGGTCTGGCTGCTGTATGTTGGTATGTACTAGAGCTCATTGACTGCCTTCCGAAAAATATTGCCGCGATCTTCAAAATTTTTAAACATATCAAAGGAGGTGCAAGCTGGTGAAAGCAAAACTATCTGTCCTGGTTTTGCAAGTTGTTGAGCTTTTTTAACTGCAAGCTCCATGCTTTGAGCATGTTCAATGTGAGTACAACCTTTCAATATTTGGGCCATATCGTTGGCTGCCTCACCAATTAATATTAAGTTTGCTACATGGCTTTTCAGTGGGGCTATCAAATGGGTGAAATCACTGTTTTTATCTCTTCCACCAGCAATCAATACCAGTTTTTGTTGGGGAAAAGATGCCAGAGATTGTAAAACCGCTCCTACGTTGGTTCCTTTGGAGTCGTTATAATATTCAACGCCAGCAACGGTTTTTATCCACTCCATACGATGGGGAAGACCGGGAAAGGTTTTCAAGGTTTCTACCACAGCTTCTCGTCCAGCTCCTGCTGCTAAGGCAATAGCTGCTGCTGCCAGCGCGTTGCCATGGTTGTGAACTCCGGTGATTTTAAGCTGATCACAGCTTAAAAGTGGTTTTGCTTCACTGCCAGTGTGGTCTATTAACTCTCCATCTTTGATGTAGAGACCACCTTTAATCACTTTTTTGGTTGAAAAAATTGTTACCAAAGGTTGGTTTTTTTTTGCAAATTTTTTATAAGCTGCCAGCACCACTGGGTCATCACCGTTGAGAATGGCGTGGTCACTGCTCGTTTGATTTTTGAAAATTTGTAATTTAGTGGCTAAATAGTCGTTAAGATCTTGGTAACGGTCCAGATGGTCTGGGGATATATTTAACAGGGCAGCGATTTGGGGATGAAACTCCGGCAGGCTTTCCAGTTGAAAAGAGGATAGCTCTAAAACATATTTTTCTGCTTTGTCACTCCATAAAGAGAGAGCTGCCTGTCCTAAATTACCTCCAGTTTGGGTGTTGAAATTTGCCTTTTCAAGCATTAACCCCACCAGAGTAGTTACGGTAGATTTGCCGTTTGTACCAGTAATAGCTATAAAATTTGCTGGGTTTTTTTCCAGTTGGCAATGGCGGTATAGCCACTCAACATCGTTTATAACCGGAACTTCAGCCGCAATTGCCTGCTGTAAACATGGGTGATAACGGGGTATACCGGGAGAAAGAAGAATAACATCGCACTTTTTTAATGCTAAAGCTGGGTTGGGGCTGTGATCTATAACAACTTTTGCCAACTGTGTTAGCTCCTGACCCTTGTTAGAATCTTGATCCCAAGCCAACACCTCATAGCCCCTTTGTGCCAAAAACTGCACAGCAGCGACACCTGAGCAACCCAAGCCGACAATACCGAAAGTTCCGGTTTGCTGTTTTTGTGGGGATAAAGTCATTATTAGCGAATCTTTAAGGTAGCCAGACCAACCAAGGCCAGAATAATTGAAATAATCCAAAAGCGAACGATAATTTTTGGTTCTGCCCACCCTTTTAGTTCAAAATGGTGGTGGAGTGGTGCCATGCGGAAAACCCGTTTGCCTATTAGTTTAAAGGATACCACCTGGATGATAACTGATGCGGTCTCTAAAACAAAAACACCACCAATAATTGCCAAAACCACCTCATGGCGAGTAACCATGGCGATGGAACCTAATGCTGCTCCCAAAGCAAGAGAACCCACATC